>DATEMG010000507.1:0-11496 GCA_035275805.1 Blastocatellia bacterium | reverse complement strand
AAGGCACTACTCTAAATGCTCTCTTCCAATGGCTGAGGTTTAATCGGGCGCGTCAAAGCCGCTTGTTCCGATTTAACGAGAGAATCAAGAATGACCGTGATGGGGGCCCCGCCGCATTACGAAATCGCCTTGATGCCCGTGCGCCACGGCATGCAGGTCATGAGCCTGGCGCGAGGCCTTCTGCGCCGAGGGCAGTTTCTTGCCGGTAATCTCTTCGTAAACCTTCTCGACATGCGCGAGCGTCGAGCGTTCGGTGTAGCGGGCGATGCTCGCGTCGGCTTTGAGCGCGGTCTTGACCTGCTCAACCGAATCGCGAACCTGCTCCGGCGTCTTTTTGGCCTTGACCAGCTTGCCGACCTCTTCGCGCAGCGAGCGGAAATATTTCTGCTGGTCGTTTAGCACTGTCTCAGTCCCACGAGCGCCGTGACCGGGGCAGACGACCTTTGCGCCCAGCTTCTTGGCCGCTTCGAGCGTAGCGATCCATTTTTCGATGTTGCCGTCGCCGACGAAATTGTACGGGCCGTTCACGCAGGCGTCGCCGGTGAAGAGGATCTTCTCTTTCGGGAGCCACGCGAGCGCGTCGCCGTGGGTGTGGGCGACGCCCAGGTGGATCAATTCCACGCGATGTTTGCCGTCGTCGAAGATCATTTCGCGCGGGAAGAGCACCGAAGGCGGTTTGAGCTTGCTGTCGCGAACGTCCGGGCGTTCTTTGGCCGCATCCTCCCACCGCCCGGGCGCGCCGCCGTAATAGCCGGTCTCGTATTTCTTCATCTCGTCAATCACGCCGGTGTGCGCCACGGGCACGGCGCCGTTCTCGACCCAGACCTGATTGCCGTAGGCGTGATCGCCGTGGTGGTGAGTGTCGAAGGCGAAGCGAATCGGTTTGTCGGTAAGCGCTTTGATCTTCGGGATGATTTCCTGCGCCCCCGACGGGAAGTTCGCGTCGATCACCAGCACATAGTCTTCAAAAATTATCCAGCCGTTGTTGCAATGGCCTACCAGCAGATTGCCCTGATGAAAATAGACGCCGTCGGAAACCTGATCGACCTTGCCTACTTCGACGGCGCCGGGTTTCGCGGGGGATGTTTTTGCGTCGGCTTTTGATTCGGTGGCGGCGGCGCCGAGCAGCGCTGCGCCGCCTAATAAAAGCTCACGTCTGGAGACACGACACATCGCGGATTCCTCCTATTGATTGGATTGTTATAGCGACTGAGTCAGTACCGCTCGCGGTACTGACTCTATATTTAGCGCAGGAAATCTTCGAGCTTCACGGAAGCTTCGGTTTTTTCGTCGCGGTACTTGATGATGATGGGAGCATAGACCGACAAGCCCCAGTCTTTCGCCGGGCCGACGCCGATCGCGCGCGAGCCGGGCACGACGACGGCGCCGGCGGGTACCTCTAGCGGCTTGTCGCCTTCGCGCCGGTAAATCTCGCCGCGCGCAGCGTCAAAGATCGGCGTCGAGCCTGTCAGCACGACGCCGGAGGCCAGGATCGCCCGCTCGCGGACGAGCGCGCCTTCGTAGACGCCGCAGTTGCCGCCGACCAGGACTTCGTCTTCGATTATCACAGGCATTGCGCCCACGGGTTCGAGCACGCCGCCGATCTGGGCCGCCGCGCTGATGTGGCACCGTTTGCCTACCTGGGCGCACGACCCGACGAGCGCATGCGAATCGATCATCGTCCCGTCGTCAACGTAGGCCCCGACGTTGACGAAAGCCGGAGGCATGATCGTCACGCCCTGCCCAAGATATGCGCCTTCACGCAGCGTTGTGCCGCCAGGCACGATTCGCACGCCGT
This sequence comes from Blastocatellia bacterium, assembly GCA_035275805.1. Taxonomy (GTDB): domain Bacteria; phylum Acidobacteriota; class Blastocatellia; order RBC074; family RBC074; genus JAJVID01. Next base: position 9,698 of record DATEMG010000507.1, on the reverse strand, counting down.
CGTTGATCGTGACGCGCTTGGTCTGGTAGGTGTCTTTGTCGAAGAAGCGGAAATTATCGTCGATCGAATAATCGACCATCGCGCCCAGGCGAAAGCCGAGCAGGATGCCGCGTTTGACCCACTGATTGACGACCCAGTCGCCGCCGGCGCCCCGGCTCGCGGCGCGTATCTCGCCGCGGTCGAGCGCGGATTTGAATTCGGCGAAAACAACAAGGGCTTCCTGCCTGCGTTCGGGCGTCATCTCGGGAGCGGGAATGGCGAAGAAAGATTCGATTTGAGATTCGAGATTCGAGATTTGCATATTCGATCTACTTTTTCCCACGGAACTTGCCGACTAGATAAACCGTGACGCTGAAGGCCAGCAGAATCGCTATGAGCAGCGCGATGCTTGCGATGTATTGCAGTAATTCGGACAAAACTGATACTCCTGGTTGGTAGTCCCGCCTTCAGGCGGAAGCGGTTGTCGCCGCAAAATGGATCTTCATCTGGCGCTTCCGCCTGAAGGCGGGACTACGAACTGTTTCCCGCCCGACGCTTCAGCCAATCCTCAATCACAGCGTAAGATTCGCGCGGGACTTCGTGCGCTGCGTCGAAGAACCGCAATTCGACCGATCTGGCGCGGCGGCGAAGAGCATCGGCGTTCCGCCGCATCCGGTCCGGCGTGTAATACTGGTCGCGCTCGCCGGCGACGCACAACACGTCGACTACGCCCGATTGGTATTTGCCTTCGGTCTCCCAATCGCCGGGAATGCCGCCGCAGACCGCGACCACGCCGCGAACAAGGTCGCCATGCGTGAACGCGAATCGAAAGTTAGCGCCGGAGGCTTGCGAAAATCCGAGCAGAAAAACCCGGCTGGCGTCGGCCATGCCCGTGGACGTGAGCGTTTCGACGATCTCGCGGATCAATTGATGATGCATCGCCACCGATTCTTCCGGCTTGAAATTCGACAGCCATCCGAATCCGTAACCTAAGGCCGGTGATTCTTCGGTCGGCATGACCAGGTGCTGATGCGGGCCTTGCGGACAGGCGATGACGTAATCGCCGGCGCCGGCTTCCCCGCCTCCGAGGACGCGGCGCATCAGACGCATCATCGAAGCCTTGTCGCCGCCGTAACCGTGCAGCGCGATGATGAGAGGCTTCGGTTTCTCGCCTTCCGGAACGTATAGGTCGTAGTAGAGCGGGAACTGCTGGACTAATCTGCGCTCGGTGACTTCGGCCATTTCATTTCTCCGTGATGTTTCAATCCACGCCCCACTTCATCATCGAGGCGAACAGGGGAAGAAGAGCGCCGATGATACATTTCGAGGGCGGGAAAGTTAAGCGCGCCTTCGTAACGGGATAAATCATTGTAAACCATAGCCGGAATGATTCCTTCTTGACCGTCCAGGTCTTGACACTTGGTATAACCATCCCGATAATCCACCGTAGCCAACAAAATTGATTCCATCAAAGATTCAAGCAAACCCCGCGCCGGGATAGGCGCATTTGTTGGCAGGATTGATCATTTCATTGCTGGGACGAAGGCTTACCACAATATCCTGATAAAACTAGTTAGGCGGTTTTTCATTGGCTGACACTTTCGGCGAATGAACAAATCGGATTTTCTGATTGTCTGCCCCGTGCGGCAATCGTGAAGTGAAGTCGGCGAAGGAGGTCCCCCCTTTCGCCCCTCTCGCATAAGGAAGGATCACATGAGTACCAGAATGAGAAGAGTGGTCGCGAAAACCATCGAATTGGGATTGCTGGCGGCGTTGTCGCTCGCAATCTCGATCACGAGCTTCGCGCAATCGGACAACACGCAAATCTCCGGGTTCGTTAAGGACCAGGCCGGCGGGACCATCTCCGGCGCCAAGGTCACGGTCAAGAGCGACACCAGGGCTTTTGAACGTAGCGCCACTACGAACGGCGAAGGCTATTTCGTCATCACGCAATTGCCGCCGGGCCTATACACGGTCAAAGTCGAGGCCAGCGGTTTCAAGCAATACCAGGAGAACGGCCGCAAGCTCGATCCCAACCTCCCCGCCAGCATTGATGTGTCGCTGCAACCGGGGCAGGTGACCGAGACCGTGACTGTCACGGCTTCGGTGGCGCAGGTCCAGTCGGAGACGGCGACTGTGGGGCGGTTGGTCGAGACCAAACAGGTCGAATACCTGCAGCTCAACGGACGCAATCCGCTCTTTCTGGCCCAAGTCAGACCCGGCGTGATCGGCGGCGCGCTCGGCGGCAACAGTTTTGCTCTGGGAACCGGCGGTCTGAACATCAACGGCGGGCGCACTCAGGACTTTCTGCTCACTTTCGACGGCGCGGTTGGGGTGCGCACGCGTTCGAACGGCACCAGCATCGGCGCGGCCGACGTTGAGGCCACGCAGGAGGTTCAGATTCTGGCGGCGAACTACAACGCGGAATATGGGCGCGCTTCGGGCGGACAGGTCCGCATCGTCACCAAGAGCGGCGGCCAGCAATTCCACGGCGTTTTTTACGAATATCTGCGCAACGCGGCGTTCAACGCCAACGAGTGGGGGCGCAACAACAACACGCCGGCCAACCAGCCGTGCGACGATGACAGATTCAAGAAGGCCTCGCACTGCCGCCCGAATCCGTTCCGCTATAACCAGTTCGGCTACTCCTTGAGCGGCCCGGTCATCCTGCCCGGCCTCGACTTCAACAAGGATCGCAACAAGCTCTTTTGGCTGTTTGGGCAGGAGTGGGTGCGTCAGCGCCGCACAGACAACACCACGCAACGCGTGGCGACTCTGAAGATGCGCCAGGGAGACTTCAGCGAACTGGCTCTTCCTCTCGCGAACAACCCACTCAGAGTCGAGCGATACATCAAAGACCCGCTGCTGACCGGCAACTGCAATGCAACCGATCAGACTGCGTGTTTCAGAGACGGCGGCATCATTAACAAGATCCCTGCCAATCGCCTGAGCCCGAACGGCCTGGCCTTTCTGCGCGCGCAGCCGGAACCGATCCCTGGATTCTTCACCTCGACGGGGGCGAACTTCTTCCAGGATCGTCCGACCGAAACCAACCAGCGCAAGGACACGCTCTCGATTGACTACTACCCGACCGAGGCGCATGCGATCAAGTACCGCCTCTCGTTCTACAACTTCATTGACACGAGCGCTTTCCGTGGCGGCACCGACCGCGCGCCGCAGATCATTGACCGCCCGAACCAGACGACTTCAATCAACTGGACGTGGACACTCTCGCCGAACTGGATCAGCGAGACGCTGATTGCGGGCAGCCGCGACCAGGTCTTCATTTTCGTGGACACGCGCGGCAATAAATTCCAGCGCAGCCAGTACGGGATCAATTACCCGTACCTGTTCCCGGAGAAAGAGATTTTCGACAAAGTTCCAACGATTGACGGCGTTGACCAGTTCGTCGGCATTGACGGTGGCCCTTACCCGGCCAGTTCCACGGGGCCGATCTACCAGTTCTCCAACAACTGGACGAACATCCGTGGCAATCACACCATCAAGTTCGGCGGCTACTTCGAACGCGCCGGGCAGAACGACTTCGACCAGATCAACGTCGCCGGCACACCAGGCGGAACCAACAACCAGAACGGACGCTTCGTATTCGCCAACGGCACGACGGGCGGCACGGGCGTGGCCATCGGCAATGTGGCGATCGGCTTGTTCGACACCTACGCCGAGATCGGCCAGCGGTCTTTCACGCCTTATCGAGGCCACATGTTCGAGTGGTTCGCGCAGGATTCGTGGAAGGTCACGCCGAGGCTACGCTTGGAATATGGGCTGCGCCACACCATCGTCCAGCCATATTACAGCCTGTGGCGGAATATGGTGGTCTTCGATGAGAGTCTCTATGACCGCAGCATCGCAGTGACGCAGAATCCCGCCAACGGCTTCATTACGGGGGGCAGCCTCCGCTCGCGTTATAACGGCCTGGTGATTCCTGGCGACGACTGGCCAGATGCGGCTTTGGGGCCGGGGCGCGTAGGCATCGCCAACACAGGCGAGTTCGACTTCCTGTTCCGAGGCGCCGATAAGGAGTTCTCGAAGATTCACAAGAACAACTTCCAGCCCCGCCTGGGCATTGCTTTTGCGATCAACGAGAAGAACGTGATCCGCGCGGGCGCGGGGCGTTTCTACACGCGCCTGGGCGTGAGCGATTCGGTCTTTCTCGGCGGCAATCCGCCGCTGCAACCGACCGTCTCCATCACGCGTGGCAGCGTTGACAATCCCGGCGGCACGGGTGGCAACGCCTTCCCGTTGGTCATTACCACTCAGGACAAGATCTTCAAAAATCCGGAGGCTTGGACCTGGAATGCGACCTTCGAGCGTGAGATCGCCTGGAACACGCTGGTCGAAGTCGGTTACGTCGGACGGCGCGGTCTGCACGCCCAGCGCGAGCGTAACATCAACCAGCTTCCGGTCGGCGCCTGCCCGGGCAATCAGCCTGGCTTCACAGGCGGTTGTCAGTTTATCCCCGGTAGCACAACCCGCTTCAATGCCGACGCGCTGCGTCCGTTCAAGGGCTTTGGCATCATCCGCCTGACAAACAATGACGCCAACTCGATGTATCATGGGTTGCAGGTGAGCGCCAATCGCCGCTTCAGCGACGGCTTCCTGTTCGGCGCGGCCTACACGCTCTCGAAGTCCTCGGACAACGGCTCGGCGCAACGCGACGTGGTGCCGAACGCGTTCGACGTGAGCAACCTCTGGGGGCCGTCAACCTTTGACCGTCGCCACGTGCTGGTGTTCAACGCCGTCTACCAATTGCCCTTCTTCAAGGACAGGTCGAGCTTGTCGGGCAAACTGCTCGGCGGCTGGACGGTCAGCGCCATCTCGCAGTTCCAGACGGGCCAGCCGATCACGATCGGGTCGGGTGACGATTTCGCCGGAGTCGGCCCTGGCAGCGGCAGCCAGCTCTGGATCGTCAACGGTGATCCGAAGCTGGACGACAGCGAGAAGAAATTCTCATTGGGCGCTGGCGACTCGAACTACTGGTTCCGAGTGAATCAGTCGGGCCAGACCTGCACACTAGGTTCGAGCGTGGTTTACAGCCCGACCAACTGCGTCTTCACCAGACCGGCGCCGGGAACAATCTCGAGCCAGCAGTCGCGGGGCATTCTCTACAACCCCGGGTTCCAGAACCACAACCTGACCTTGGTGAAGGATTTCTCCATTACAGAAAGACATCGCATTCAGTTCCGTACTGAAATGTACAACTGGCTGAACCATCCGAACTGGAACGGCGCGGAAACAAACCCGACCAGCGCGAACTTCGGCAAGGTCACCAGCAAGGGTGGCAACCGCGAGCTTCAATTCGCGCTCCGCTATCAATTCTAGTCGTCGGCTGACTGGAAAAATTCAAAAGCCCGCTTGGCCGTTTGGCCGGGCGGGCTTTTTTATCTCAGGGCGTATGATCTTTTGATCCGAGTGGGAGTAGAATGCGGCGGCCACCTGACACGTCTCCGCAAGCAAAGGAGAGATAGCGAAATGAAACCGGCCAGATTGATCATGCCCGCGCTTTTCGCCGCAATCGCCGCTTCCATCGCCGGACAGGCGCAGACGGTGACGACTCCGGCGACTGGCGACAAAGCTCTCGTTGATAAACCGCCTGTTGAGATCGTCAGCCACAGAATCGGCGTCGAGTATTACCCTATGCTGGATCGGCAAGGCATGGTGGGACAACCGATGACGGCCGAAACCGGCGACATACCGAGAACTCCCAGTGAACCAAACGTCCGACGAGACAGAAGCCGTTCCAGCCTTCCGCCTGAGGTGAATAGTGCGAGCCGCAGATTGCGTAGGTACCCGCGATTCACTACCCTCCCGCAACTCAGTCAAGTCGTCCTCAAGAATACCGGCGCCAAACCGATCAAAGTTGTCGAATGGGATTTCCTATTTCCGCACTGCGAAAACGGCCAGTTTGTTCCGCGCTACGACGTGACGACCAGGGTCAAGATCAAACCCGGCGGCCAAAAGACTCTCAAGCGCAGACTGCCGCCGAGCGCGAGCCGCTGTGAAATGCCCAAAGTTATCAGCATTGACGAGGTACAGAAGCACGAGAGAATTTCGATTAAGCGTATTGAGTATTTGGACGGCTCGGTTTGGCAGAGGCAGTGATCTAAAATCGCCGGGAACGAATATAGAGGATAGAAGATAGAGGATCGAACGGATGGCGCGATCCTCTATCCTCGTTCTTGGCGGTTCGTTATTTCCCGCCGCCGATTCTGAAGCGCATTCCGGCTGAAAAGTTCAATCGATAAGCCGGATAGCCCAACACCTCTTCGTAATCCTGATTCAGGAGATTTTCGATTCGCCCGAACAATGAAACTAACGGACTGAGGCGGTACGATCCGGCGAGATCGAGTTTCGTATAACCGCCGTTGTAGATCGGGCGGCCTTGGCCGTCGAAGCGCGAGAAGAAGGCCGGGTCATAGTCGCGGCGCTTTCCAGTAAAGACGCCGTCCAGGTTCGCGTCGAACTTGCCGCCGATGAAGGCCACGCTGGCCGAGCCGGAATGTCGCGGACGGCGGTAAAGCGGCAGCCCTACCTCAGGATTGGGAATGAGAGTCCCCGTGGCGGAGTCGAGCACTTTGGACGCGGCGTCGAGATTCGTGTTGAGCAGCGTGTAAGCGCCGTCGAAGCGAAGCCAGCGGTTCGGGCGCGTCGAGACCGAGAGCTCGAAGCCCCGGGCTGTCGCGCGGTCGTTATTGATAAAGTTGGTCATCCTGCCGTCGGGGAGTCTGACGGGGCCGCCGGATGTCGCCGGGTCGGCGATGAACGCGATCTGGTCGCGGAAACGGTTCTTGAAATAGACGCCCTCGACTCGGAGGCGGTCTTTCCAGAAAAACTGTTCGATGCCGATGTCAAAACTGCGCGAACGTTCGGGCTTCAACTCGGGGTTGCCCAGAAGGAGATTGTTCTGACTGAAGGCTTCGATCATGGTCGGCGCCTTGATGCCTTCGCCGTAATTGACGCGCAACCTCGTGGGGCCTCTCTGGCTTTGCAGCCCTGCCCGCCTGAGCAACAGGAGCGCCCCCACCTTCGGCATAACTTCGGTCCCGAAGCCGACTTTGCTGTCGTAAGGTTGCGAGCCTAAGTCGTTGAGCGCTTTCAACAAACCCTGTGGGACCCTGGCCTGGTTGTTTTCGACGCGGACTCCAACATTGATGACCACTCGCGACGTGTAGGCGAATTGATCCTGGAGGAACGCGCCGGCGTTCCTCCGCATCGGCGCGACGCGGCTCGTGGCCGCGAACCCGCTGTCGAGAACCGCGCGCTCCTCCTCGTATTCAATCCCCGCGGTAATGAAATGGCCCCTGAGCGGCGCAAGGTCAGCCAGGTCGGTTTGATACCGCAGCCCGCGGCGGCGGTAGTGATTGTTGAAATAGTCGCTGCGGTCGTTGCGGAGACCGCCCGCGTCCATCTGCGAGAAGGGCTGCGAGATGGGCTGCGAGAAGGGCTGCGAGAAGGGCGGAGTGTCGGGGCGGGTCAAATCCTGGGCGACCGGATCGAAGCTCAGGAAATCGCTTTCGGAATAGGCGAACGAGAGGCTCTGGCGCCAGCGCCTGGTCGTCTGATCGTCCAATCGCGCGCCCGTCGTGACGCGGCTGCGTTTAGCGCGCTCATCAGGGTCGGGGAAAAAACGACCAGTGGCGCCCGGCGCGCCGAGTCCGGAGTTTTCGCTCCGCGCGGTCAGTCGCATTTGCGTCCGCGCGTTGAAAACATAGCCCAGATTGGTAGAGGCGATCCGGTTCTGGTAATCGTCGTTGCGGTCGCGCCCGTCGGAGCGCAGATGGGTGAAGCCGGCGGAGTAATCGAATCCTCCGTTCGCGCCGGACACGCGCGCGAATTGACGATTGAACGCGAAACTCCCGCCCTCGCCCGCGAATTCGAGCTCGGGGGCCGAAGTCGACCCGCGGTGCGTGAAGAATTGCAACACGCCCGTCATTGCGTCGGAGCCGTAAACCGCGCTATGCGAGCCGCGAATCAGCTCGACGCGCGCGGCGTTGTCGGCGGTCAGGTCGGCGAAGTCATAAGACCCGCCGGCATCGTTCACCGGCGCGCCATCGATCAGAACTTTGGTGTAATCGGGCTCGCCGCCGCGAACGAAGAGCGAGGTCACGCCGCCTCGCCGCCCAACCTGCGCGGCCGTCACGCCGGGCGAGAGCCGAAGCGCGTCGAAGAGGTTGACTCGCTGGGCGCGCGCCAATTCGTTAGCGGAGATGACATAGGCGTTCGCCGGCGTTTCGTCCGAACGGGCCTCGGTTTTGGTGGCCGAAACGACTATGGTGTCTTCGACGGCGGAGACGGTCAACGGAATCGCAATACGGAATTCGCGGCCCGCCAATATTTTGATCGGCTGGGCGCCCCCGGTTTGGGTCAACCCGTCGGCTTCCACGGCGATGGCGTAATCGCCTGGCATCAAACCGTCCAATTCGAATATGCCGCGCTCGTTGGTGAACGTTTCGCGGACAGCCTGCCTGTCATTTACGAGAAGAACAATGCGGGCGCCACGAATGGGCGCGGCCTGGGCGTCAACAACTAATCCGCGAAGGTAGCCGCGCGACTGCGCAGCTGCGAAAATGAAGAAGGAAACACTCAGGACGAGAAGGGCGGATGACCTCAAAATTGATTTCATCTATATACTCCTTACGCTTTCTCTTTCTGGGGAGTGTCACTCAATACGATTCTGCCGCCATTATTGGTGAGGCGCACCTGCCCAGGATAGGGCCACCCGGCCGCTAATATAATAGACCAGATAGTAGATGGAAGATAGCGGATCGAGGATCGAGGATTGCGTCATCCGCTCGATCTTCGATCCTCTATCCTCCATCCTCAATCCTCGATCCTGTCCTCTTCCACCAGACGACGGGAGAGCCGCTCAGCGGGTGGCGGTCGACGAACAAAGGGGTTTCAAACAATCCGCTCAGCGATTCGTCGGTCATCACTTCGCGAGCTTCGCCGCAGGCGACCAGTCGCCCATCTTTAATTAGAGCCATGCGGTCGGCGAATTCCGCGGCCAGATTTATCTCGTGCGTGACGATCAGCGCGCCGTGGTTCCGCTCCCGAGTCAGGTTGCGGACGAGGTCGAGCAGCGAGAGCTGATGCGCGATGTCCGCGTTGGCAGTAGGCTCGTCGAGCAGCAGCAATTGCGGCTGTTGCGCCAGCGACCGGGCGAGCGCGACGCGTTGGCGTTCTCCGCTCGACAACTGGTTGAACCGACGGTGGGCGAAATGCGCGGCGTCGGCGTCGGCGAGCGATTGCCTGGCGATCTCGACGTCTCTCGGCGAATCGAATCCGAGCGCGGTCGTGTAAGCGAAGCGCCCGGTCAGAACATATTCGAGGGCGGTCATCGGAAAGCGTATGGCGCCCTGCTCGGCCACCAGCGCCATCCTTTGAGCGATTTCGCGGCGCGAAAACCCGGCGACCGGCTGGCCATCGAATAAGACCTCGCCCTGATCCGGCTTGAGCGCCCCGATCGCAATCGAAAGCAGAGTCGATTTGCCCGATCCGTTCGGCCCAAGCAGAGCGACCACCTCGCCCGCGCGGACTTCGAGTGTCACGCCGGAGATCGTCTCGCGAGGCGCCCGGCCCGGATAAGTGAAATGGATATCGCGCAGTTGGAGCATAGGAATGGGGGTTGAGGATTGAGGGGTTGGGGACGGTGATGGGGAGTTGGCTGGCATTTGCCAACCCCCAACCCCCAACCCCCAACC
>DATEMG010000506.1:0-8916 GCA_035275805.1 Blastocatellia bacterium | reverse complement strand
CAGACGGGGCCGCAACCCCAAAACAGGAGCCCCGGTCGACATCCCCGCCAAACGCGTCCCCTATTTCAAACCAGGCAAGGAACTCAAAGAGTTGATCAACACCCAGGCGGACGGCGACGGTTTCGAAGCCGACGTGTTTGATGACGACGATGACGATGACCTCGCCGAAGCCGAAAGCGTCAGTATGGCGGCTGAAGCGGTCGCGGAAAGCTGACCGTTTCCAGATGTCAGATGTCAGATGTCAGGCGCCGATCTATGACTGACATCTGACATCTGATGATTCTCTCTCTGACCGACTCTCAACTTTCCCCATCACCACCAGGAGGCGTGTTATGGCAAGGCGCCCCGCTTTTCTCTACAGAGCTTTCCCACAGGCCTTTTCTCTGTTCATCGCCCTCTTGGCCTGCGCCACGCAGTCGTTTGCGCAGGGCGGAGGGACCAACAGTCCGGGGCGAGGCCCCTCGCACAGCATTCGCGGCAAAATTTTCATGCCCTCCGGCAACCCGCCCGATCAGCGTCTCCGCGTCGTGCTGGAACTCAACACCGGCGGGATCGCCGGCGAGGCATTCTCCGATTCGATGGGGAATTTCGAATTCCGCTCTCTGTCGAACGGGACTTATAAAATCGTGACGCCCTCGGATGGGCGCGTTTACGAAACGTCCCTGGAGACCGTGGAGATTTCCAGCAATTTCTCGCGCACGTACACGGTGCAGATCTACCTCAAGGAAAAAGGCGAGGGTATAACCGTCAAAACCAAAGAGAAGATAGTTTCAGTCGCCGACCTCCAACAGCCGCCGAAAGAAGCGAAGAAAAATTACGACAACGGATTGAAACGCGCCAGCGAAAACAAGCCCGATGAAGCGGTCGCGCTGTTTCAGGCCGCGGTCAAGATATTTCCCGAATACCTGGCCGCAATCAATAAATTGGGCGAGCAACTGGCCGTCCTGAAGAAACCGGAAGAAGCCCAGGCCGCGTTCGAGAAAGCCATCGCTATCAACCCGAAATTCGCCCTCCCGCACATTAACCTGGGAATCCTCCTTGTCGAGAAGGGGCGCTACGACGAAGCAATTGTCTCGCTTGAAACCGGCGCCAGGGCCGACGATTCCTACCCGGTGTCGCATCTCAAGCTGGGCGAGGCCCTCATGTCGAAACAGCCTCCCGATTACGACCGCGCGGAAAAAGAACTGACCCGCGCGTTGGAATCGGGCAAGCGCGGGTTCGTCTATGTTCGATTGCAGTTGTTCAACCTCAACCTGCGCCGGCAGAGACTCGATAAGGCCGCCGAGCAGTTGGAGGCTTATTTGAAAGAAGCCCCCGACGCCCCTGACGTCGAGCAGGTTCAGCAGAGACTAGACAAGGTGAAACAAGCGATAGAACAACAGAAGGCGACGATAAAAAAATAGATCAGATTTCACATCAGTGTACGGGTTAATGGAACGCGGATGACGCGGATACTGCGGATTGACGCCGATCCTTTTCTGGTTTTATCAGCGACGATCCGCAGTATCCGCGTCATCCGCGTTCCATTACAGAACTGGGAGCGTAAGCGCCCTGGTCTCACTTGCGGCTCATCACATATACCCCGCCTGAAAACGACCCTGCGTAGATTCTCTTCCCGTCGAAGGGATCGGACGCGAGCGCCCACAACTTCAGACTCGGCGCATGGCTGATGTCGACTTTCTCCCAATTCGTCCCGCGGTCTTTGGAATGGTACAACACGCCGCGAGACTCGTCGCTCAAGTAAAGTTCATCAGGGTTGGAGGCGCCGACGGCGATTGCGCTGATATTGCCGCCCTGCGGCATTCCCCCGCCCCGGCTCTCCCATGAGCGCCCGCCGTCCGTTGAGCGGAAAAACCCGGCCACTGCGCCCACGTAAATCGTTTCGGGATCGCGCGGGTCGCAGACGACCACGCGGATGCGGCGCGCCGCGTCGGGCAACGCCAGATGTTGGAAGCTCACGCCGTTGTCCCGCGAAACAAACAAGCCTTCGTCAGTGCCGACGAAGAGCGCGCCCGGCAGTTTCTGGTTCGTCACAACCGCGTTGACCTTGATTTGCGCCGCCGCATTGCCGCCGGTTCTGTTGAGCGCTTTGGCGAATTTGCTCTCTCTCCAGCCCTTCTTTTCGTCCTCCGTGATGAACAGTCCGTTCCACGTCGAAGCGACCATCCAGCCCGATGTGGTCGGCTGGGCTGGCCCCGGCTGCGAATCTCCTTTGCCACTATTGGACGCGGAGAGGATCGGCGTGAAGGGCATTATCGCAAAGACCTGATTTTGCAGATCGACGAGCGTGTCCTTTTCAAGTTTGGACGCCTTTCGAGATTTCGCCGCAGCTTTGACCTGCGCTTTTTTCACCTGCGCCCAGTTGCGCCCGCGGTCGTCGGAGCGGAACAATCCGTTGTTGGTTCCGGCGTAGATCGTCGCCGGATTGGAGTCCGATTGATAAATCGAATAGACATCACGCGCGCCCATGCCGTTCGTCGATTGGCGCCAGGCGGCGCCGCCGTCTTCGCTGACAAACAACCCGCCGTTCGCCCGGTCGAAGATCACTCCGGCGTAGACCCGCCCGCGCTCCGCCTTATCGGCCACCACGGCGCGAACCTGGCGATTGATGAAGCCGGCGTTGCTGGCTTCATAGCTTTCGCCGCTATCGACGCTGACCATAATTCCGACGTCATCGACGCCGAGGAGGACGCGCTCGGGGCGGTCGGGGTGAACGGCTACGGCGTTGATGACCGTGCGCTGGGAAGTCATTCGCCGCCAACTGTCCGGCTTGCCGCCGTCGGTGGAGACCCACAGGCCTTCGGTCGTCCCGGCGAAAATCACCTGCGGCTTCGTCGGGTGTTGATAGATGACGTGCGTGCGGCGGCTGGTGTAGGGGATGCCCTGGAGCTTCGTCCAGGTTTCGGAGGCGTCGCGCGAGCGGTAGATGCCGCTGCAAGCGCTCATCAGCACGGTGTCGGGATTCGATTGATCGATGTGGATGGCGAAGATGTCCGAATCGTCGATCATTCCCCTCTCTTTGGACGCGGCCCGCTTCCAGGTCTTTCCCGCGTCGGTCGTCTTCCATGGCAGGTGATGCGTGCCGACGTATATGACGTTCGCGTCGCGCGGATCGATCGCCACGGAATGAAAGCCTTTCAATTCCGGATCGTTTGTAGGGGTGATGCGCTTCCAGGACTTGCCGCGGTCAGTGGTGTAATAAACGCCGTCGCGCGCGGCGACGACCATCGCATTCGGGTCCTTCGTCGACTGGTTCATGGCGCGCACCGAACGCCCGCGCATGCCTTCGAGCAGACTCCAGCTCTGGCCGTCGTCCTCGCTGACGAAAACCCCGCCGCCGCTCGCCTCTTCGTTCAAATCAAGCAGCGGTTTCATGCCGACGTAAATGACTCCAGGCTTTTCGCCGTCGAGTAGAAGGACCGTGACTGCGGAGCCAGTGGCTTTGACGCCGGGGCGCATCTGTGTCCACCCCTTCCCCCCATCGGTGGAGCGGAAGATCTGGCCGTCGCTCGCGCCGATCCAAATTCGATCGGCGCTGCGCGGGTCTATGGCCATCGCGGTCACGTCGCCGCCGAACGGGCCGGTCGTCTGGACCGCGCGATCATAGTCGTTGTCTCGGGCAGGCTGCGCGATTGACGCTGTGAGAAGGACGGAACTGATGAGAATAAGCGCGAGGGAGAGATATCTAATCTGTGTAGTCATCAAATAGCTCCTTTGCCGTAATTTCGGCGGGGCGGTTGTTGTTCGACGTCTGCTCGGACGCTGATCAAGGTGGCCTGCGCGCCGGGGGAACATCGCGGCAAAATGATCGGCAGGGATTCTACAACACGCGCTCGCCGGCTGGAAAATCATCTCGCGATGGCCGACAATGAACGCCGCGTCATGGATAGGACTTAATAAAACTTAGAAGTCCTATAAATCCCCTAGGTCCTATAAGTCAGTCCTATTCACGCGATCCCAAAGATCTTCGGAGGAAACGATGGGAAAAAGCTTCGCCGTGATTGTCGCATTGCTCATCTGTTCGGCGCTTCTGGTCCCGGCTAAAGGCCAGGGCGGGAGCCAGGCCGCGGACGAGCCCCTGACTCTGCAGGCGCTAAACACCATGCTCCGCCGCGAAGTCGGGCGGAATATGACCGAAGCAGATCTGGCCGTGCGCATCGAGCGATTCGGAATCGCCTTCGACCCGACGCCTGACGCCGTCAGCCGGCTCAGGGCAAATGGCGCGCATCAGAACCTGATCAACGCCATCAAACGCGAGGGTGATAAACTCTCGGCTTCGGCGGGCAAAGTCGTCATGACCGGCCCCCAACCATCTGATCCATTCATAGAAGAGACTCGCAAAGTAGTGCGCGATTACCTGGACGAACTGCCCGACTTCATATGCCAACAGGACATTCAGCGCTACTTCGATCATGACGGCAGCGGGGCGTGGGAGAGAGCCGACAAACTGGTTTATGAGTTGACTTACAACCGCAAAGGCGAGTCTTACAAGCCTATCAATAGCGTGGGCCGCCCCGTCACCCGCTCGCTCGAATTGGCTGGAGGAGCCACCTCGACAGGCGATTTCGCAGTGGGATTGGCCTTGCTCTTCGCCCCCGAGACGAAGACGGTCTTCAAACCCGCCGGCAAAGACCGATTGAGCAATCGCCAGACACTGGTCTATGACTTCACTGTGCCTAAGGAGTCTTCAAGGTCGATTGTTAAAGCCGAAGGGGCCGATCCGTTGACCCAGGGCTACAGCGGCACGGTCTGGATCGATGCCGAGACAAAGAAGGTTCTACGGATTGATCAGGCTATTGATGACTTGCCCAAGAGTTATCCGATTACGCATTCCGAAAGCTCTGTAGATTATGACATCGTCAGGTTGCGCGGGCTGGATGTGGATTTCCTCCTACCGACGCGCGCTGAATTCATTATCGGTGACCGTCGCAAAAAAAAGCAAGCTCGCAACGTGATGCATTTCAAGTTCTATCGCAAGTTCGAGACCGACGTCAAACTCGGCGACGACGTTACGCCGGCGCCGCAAAAGCCGCCGCAATAAATATGGCAAAAAAGGATTTACCCGTTATCAACGCGACTCAGGCCAATGGCAAGGCCGTAAAAACAAAACTCAGCTACGACTGTTCGAAATGTCCAGCCTACTGTTGCACCTATGATTGGATACTGGTGACGAAGCGTGATATAGCCCGATTGGCGAAGCGCTTCAATCTGAGTTACGAAGAGGCCGAGAACAAATTCACCAAGTTCATCAAGAGCTACGGCCACCGCGTGCTGCGACACCACAAAGATGACATCTTCAAAAGCAGATGCCAGTTTCTACACCCGACCAGGCGGAACTGCACCGTCTACGAGCACCGCCCCGAGACGTGTCGCGCATTCCCCGAAGAGAACAGCTGCGGCTATTACGACTTCCTGACCTGGGAGCGCAAGCATCAGGACGACGAAAGCTTCATTCCGCTTGAGCAATGATCCTTACAAATTCATCCCCGCCCATTCTCCAAGGACATAAAAGCTCCAGACGCGCGACCAGCTCACGCGGCCTCTCAGGAAGTCGCTCCACACTTCCTGCATCGCGGTGATGCTCAGGAGCTTCGTCAGTTGCGGAGACCACAGCGCGCTTTCGATCCGGTCGCGCAGCGCGCCGGCCAGCCAGTTCTTAAAAGGTAGTTCGAAGCCCCGCTTCGGGCCGACTGCGACCTCTCGCGGCAGATCGCCCACGGCGTCCGCCAATATCCATTCCGGTTCCTTTCGACGCAATTTCAGCTTGCCGGGGACGGTGAGCGCCTTTTCTACGACCTTGTGATCGATCAGGGGGGCGCGGACCTCAAGGCCATGCGCCATGCTCATCGAATCGGTGTCGCGCAACAAGGCGTTCCCCAGATAGCCGCCCAATTCCAGCGCCGAGGCCTGATTGATCAGGTCGGCGTTCGCGCAGTTGGACATTTGGCGTTCATTCCAATCCTCGACCGCCGGCGAGGCGCCGCCGTTTGCGAGCATCAAAGCCAGTCGCTGCCCGGAGGTGAAGAGATGGCGACGCGATTTCACGGAATTTTCATTGGGCTGGTCGCTGCGGAGCAGCGCGCTCAACTTGGCAGCGCGATCGCTCGAGGAGAAGGCCACGATGGCCGACGCGGCAGCCTTGCGCAACTTCGGCCCCGCAGCCTTCAACCGGTTTCGCATCTGTTCTTCGCGAGCGATGGCGCGGAAAAACTCATGGCCTGCGAACACTTCGGCGCCCCCCAGTCCCGATAACGCGACTTTCATCCCCGCGCCCGCCGCCGCCCGAGAGACGACGAAAGTGTTGAGGCCGTATATCGAAGGCTGATCCATCGCGCGCAAAGCGTCCGGCAGGATGGAAAGGATTTCACCTTCCGTGACCGGGACCGAATAATGGTCGGCGCCGTACTTGCGCGCGATCTTTTCGGCGCGCTCCCTCTCCCATGGATTCTCCCCCTCAAAGCATACCGAGAACGACCTGATCGGACTTTTAACGCCCCGGCTTGCCAACGCCATAACAGATCCTGAATCGATCCCGCCGCTCAGAATTACCCCCACCGGAACGTCCGAGACGAGATGCGACTTGACGGAGTCCGCGAGCAACGCGCCCATCTCTTCGATCAATCCGCGTTCGTCTCGAACTTTGTTTCGTCTATCGGCGCGCAATTCCCAATATGCTTCGGCCTTGGCGCGCCCCTCCTTAAACTCCAGAATGTGTCCTGGCAGGACGGCATGAATGTTCTCGATGATCGTCAGCGGCTGCTCGACCACCCCCCACGCGAGATAACTGTCCAGCGCAGGGGGCGAGATCTTGCATGGCGTCAGCCCGGTGGCGAGCAGCGCACGGACCTCAGACGCGAAGATGAACGTGTCCCCGTCGTGGTAATAGTAAAGCGGCTTGATCCCGAGACGGTCGCGCGCCAGCGTGAGCGAGCGCAGCCGCGCGTTCCAAAACCCGAATGCGAACGTTCCTCGCCAATCCGCAATAGCGTCGCGGCCGCGCGCTCCGAAGCCCTTCAACAAGACCTCGGTGTCGCTCTCGGATCGAAATCTCAAACCGCGCGCGACGAGATCCCGGCGAAGGTCGCGAAAATTGAAGACTTCGCCGTTGTAGGTGATCCAATCGCCGGTCGCCTCGTCACACATCGGCTGATGTCCGGCCGGCGAAGGGTCGATGACGGACAGGCGCTGATGCGCGAAGGCTACGGTCAACCCGTCGCGCTCGTCGCTGATGAATTCGACGCCGCAGTCGTCCGGCCCGCGATGCGCCAAGGCGTCTAGCGCTCGGTCAACAGGCTCAGCCAATTCGGACCGCGGTTTTGTCGTGACAATCCCGAAGATTCCGCACATAAAGATAAATTAGTGACAGGAGTATGAAAATCGGGGGGAGGCAGGGAGGAGCCGGACGAACGACGCCTTCCATCAAAAGAGTTTTCCCAGCGTCATTGAGCGGTGAGCTAAGTATCGCCGAGTTCTCAAGGGCTGTCAATTATTGGGCGCTTGCTGTACATTGGCGAATTGGCTACGCTCATTACCTCCCGAACGGCTTCCAAATGAGATTTAAAACGCATGTAGAACACATGGATAAATTTCGAATAATCGGCGGAAAAAAGTTAAAAGGGGTCGTCGCGATCAGCGGCGCGAAGAATTCAGCCCTGCCGTGTCTGGCCGCGGCGTTGCTCACTCCCGAAACGGTGACGTTGCGCAACGTGCCTTATGTGCGCGACCTGATCACGATGCGGCGATTGCTTGAAGACCTGGGTTGCACCGTGCTCGTCCCTGAACTGCGCACTCACCAGATCAACGCCGGCACGGTCGAAGATTACGAGGCGCCTTATGAACTGGTCAAAACCATGAGAGCGTCGGTGCTCGCGCTGGGTCCGCTCCTGGGAAGATTCGGGCAGGCGCGCGTCAGCCTGCCTGGCGGCTGCGCCATCGGCCAGCGCCCCATAGACCTGCACCTGATGGCGCTGGAAAAGATGGGCGCGAAGATCGAGTTGCGCGGCGGCGTGGTTGAAGCCAGCGCCTCACGACTGCGCGGCGCCGACATCGAGTTTGAAACCGTCACCGTCACCGGCACGGAAAACGTGATGATGGCCGCCACCCTGGCCGACGGCGTGACGCGGATCTTGAACGCGGCCTGCGAGCCGGAGATCATAGACCTCGCTGACCTGCTCACCAAGATGGGCGCGAAGATCGAGGGGGCCTGCACGCCGACGATCACCGTCACCGGCGTTGATCGGCTTGGCGGGGCCGACCATACGATCATTCCCGACAGGATCGAAGCCGGTACTTTCATAGTCGCCGCCGCGATCACTGGCGGCGAGTTGGAGATCACCAATTGCGAGCCGAACCATTTGCATGCGGTGATCGAAAAGTTGCGCGAGGTGGGGGTGAAGATTGAATGCGCCGGTAGGGATAAATTGAGCGTGGCCGGCAACGGCGAATCACACCCCTCCTACAAGGCGGCGGACGTGACCACGGCCGTCTACCCCGGATTCCCTACCGACATGCAAGCCCAGTACATGGCGCTCATGACGCAGGCCCAAGGCGATTCGGTGATCACCGAGACGATCTTCGAGAACCGCTTCATGCACGCCGCCGAATTGATGCGCCTGGGCGCGCAGATGCGAATCAACAGCCACAGCGTGGACGTTCACGGCCCGTCCCGTTTGACAGGCGCGCAATTGATCGCCTCTGACCTTCGGGCCTCGGCATCGCTGGTCCTGGCCGGACTGGCGGCCGAAGGCGAGACATTGATCGACCGCGTCTATCACATCGATCGCGGGTACGAGAAAATTGAAGAGAAATTGCGCGCGGTCGGCGCGGAGATTGAGAGAGTAAAGGTGTGAAGAGAGGCGGGGCGACGGGGCGACGGGGCGACGGGGCGACTCAAAGACAAAATCGCCCGGTCGCCCA
>DATEMG010000505.1:0-5663 GCA_035275805.1 Blastocatellia bacterium | reverse complement strand
TACCGATCTTACCTTCGTGGCTGATTTTCCGCGGTAGGGATTATGAACAACACGCAATCTAAAGGTTCTACGGAAGCGGTGGCGGACGCCATCTACACGAACGGCGAGGTCATCACCGTCAACGACGCGCAGCCTTCCGCCGAAGCGGTGGCTGTCAAGGACGGGAAGATTCTCGCCGTCGGCTCGCGCGATGACGTGATACGTTATCAAGGCTCTTCAACCGAAGTCGTGGACCTCAAGGGCCGGACGATGGTCCCCGGCTTCGTCGACGGCCATTCGCACATCTGCGATTACGTCGCGTTGTGGGGATACCCGACGCTCAGCCCGCCACCCGTCTGCGACGTCAAGAGTATTGACGACGTCGTCGCCAAGATGCGGCGCTTTATCGAGGAGAAGAAGATTCCCCCCGGCGTCGCGGTCTTCGGCAATTGCTATGACGAAGCGATGCTCGCCGAGAAACGGCATCCGACAAAAGAAGATTTGGATCGCGTTTCGACCGAGCATCCGGTCGTAATCGTCCACGCTTCGGGCCATATCGGTTCGGCTAACACCATGGCGCTCGAAAAAGTCGGGTTCGTCAAAGGCGCGCCCAATCCAAAAGGCGGCATTATCCGATGCGACGATCAGACGGGCGAACCGACCGGCGTGGTGGAGGAGCAGGCCGTCTTTAACTTCTTCCCGCTGCTGCCTCCGAAGACTGATGAGCAGCGGCTGCAAACGCTCTACGAGATTCAACTCTATTACGCCGGCTTCGGCGTCACCACGGCGCAGGACGGGCAGACGCTCCCGCCTTCGGTCGCGCTTCTCAGAAATGCGGCCGCGCGAGACAAACTGATCATAGACATCGTCTCTTACCCTAAGTGGACCTTCTTCGAAAAGGCGATCTCCGGCGAGCAGGATGGAGGCGTCGAAAACGCCCGGCCCGGCTTCGCTTCCAACATCGAGAGCTTTCATCGCTGCGGCGCGCCGGAGGGGCGGGCCGATCCGAATATCACTCCGGCGCAGAAGGAACAGGTCGGCGTCTATCGCAACCGTCTCAAGTTCGGCGGAATCAAGATCACCTGTGACGGCTCGCCACAGGGGGAGACTGCCTTTCTCACCAGGCCTTATCTGCATCCGCCCTCCGGGCAGCCTGCCAATTACCGGGGCTACCCGACTCTGTCACAGGAAGAGCTGGACCGCTGGTTCGACGCGGCCTACGCGAACAACGTGCAGATCATCGCGCACTGCAACGGAGACGCCGCCGCAGACATGATGATCGAGGCGGTCGGCAAGGCCCAGCAGACGCATGGCAAGAAGAAGCTCAGGCCGGTCATGGTTCACGCGCAGACCGTGCGCGCCGACCAGCTTGACCGAATGAAGGAACTCGGCGTCATCCCGAACTTCTTCAGCGTACACACGTTCTACTGGGGCGACTGGTATATCAACGAGGCGCTCGGCCTCGACCGCGCGCGCCACATAAGCCCGCTGCGGTCGGCGCTCAAGCGCGGGATGAAGTTCGCGAACCACACCGACGCCCCCGTCACGCCGCCCGATCAAATGATGGTCATACACTCGGCGGTCAACCGCACCAGCCGCAGTGGCGTGATCGTCGGTCCCGAAGAACGCATCTCACCGATGGACGCGCTCAGGGCCGTCACTATATGGGGAGCGTATCTTTACTTCGAGGAGAACGAGAAAGGCTCCATCGAGCCGGGCAAGCGCGCCGACCTGGTTGTGCTATCCGCCAACCCCATGACCGTAGACGACGCGACGATCAAGGACATCAAGGTTCTGCAGACTATCAAGGACGGTAAGAAGATCTACGACGCCGCCGCGATGACGCGCGCGCTGGTGGCCGAGTGCGCGGCGCAATCGGTCGCATTGAACAATCTCTCCATGGGTTGATGCGGCATTCGTTGAAACGGAGTGTTTGATGAAATCATATGGTAAGGGCGGGTTGAGAGTTATCGCTTCGTGCGGGCTCGCTCTGGCCGCTCTTAGCTGGGTGGCCTTCGCACAGCAGCCCACGCCCGTCGCGGCCCCAACTCCGTCGGCTGAAATGCGGGTCGGGGTCGGCGGCGGCGCAACCGAGCGGGCGGATTCGTGCGTCGCGAGCGAGCGCGAACGTTTCCTGCTCGAACGGATCGAACGGTTGGAGCGCAGGCTCAACGAATTGGAGTCGCGGTTCGACACGACAGCTACGGGAAACGCCTCCGCGCCGACGGTCTCATCAACGCAATTGGCGCAACCGGCCGGCGCCACGCAGCCGAACGCCGTGGAGACGCTACAACTCGCCAACGCGCCGCCTAAACCGAATGAGGCTTTGCCGTCGGCCGCTACAGCATCGCAACGGCAACCGGCTCAGGCGGCTAAGCCGCCCGCTCTGCCGCGCTATGCGGCGTGGGATAAGGACGGTGTGAAGATCATCCCCTACGGCATCCTGATCGCCAACGTCAATTACAACAGCTCGCCTCTCGATCCGGGCAGCATCGTGGGCTTCGCGTTTCCCAAACTCCCGACGCCAACAATCCTGGCCAATCTTTTTCCCTCTAATTTTTTCCCCCCTAGAACGCCCCAATTCAATATTTCGCCTGGAAACACTTTCCTGGGCGTTGATATTAAATGGCCGAAGATCGGCGATTGGGAGATCAATGGCAAGGTGGATTTAGACCTGCGCGGCCCCACGCCCCTCAGATCGAACAACATCTTCGCGCCGTTATTCATCCACGTCTACGGCGAAGCCAAGACGGAGCGCTACCGCATCATGGCCGGACAGGCCGAAGATTTAACGTCCCCACTCTTCTCGAACTCGCTCAACACGTATCCATTCTCTTTTCTACCTGGCAAGTTTGGTTTTTTCCGTCCTCAGGTGCGCTTTGAGACATACCAGCCGATTGGCGGCGGCTTCACCCTCATATACAAAGGGGCAATCGCACAGGCCATTCAGACGTTTCAGGTCGCTGAGGAAGTCATCGGGGATCAGGCAGGCCTGCCCGATGGTCAAAGCAGGATAGCGCTCGGATACGGCAAGCCCGATCTTCGCGACCCATACCTCAGGCGGCCCTTCGAGCTGGGCGTTTCCGGACACATCGGCAAAAGGCAAGGAACGCGGCTGGGCCTTCTTGTTGCCGAACGCAAGTTTACGACCTGGTCGGGAGATGTTGATCTGAGCTTCAAGATCGGCCGCAAGCTCAGATTTAACGCCGAATTCTTCACCGGTTCGGTCCTGGGCGATTACGCCGGAGGCGTCTTCCAGACATTCAACCCTTTGAGGTTAGTGTCGATTCGAGCCACCGGCGCATGGGCGCAATTGACTTACGACATCAGCGATAAATGGCAAGTAAACGCCGCCTACGGCCGGGACGATCCCGTTAATCGCGATCTGTCGATCGCCCAGCGCTCGTTGAACGAAGCGGGCTTCGCAAACTTCTACTACCGGATTACGCCGCGCCTCTGGTTGGCCACCGAGATTAGTCGTTGGAGAACAGACTGGGTCAATCTTCCTACGGGTCGCGCGTTCCGCATTGAGCCTGCGGTCTTGTTCTTTTTCTAAGCGGCGCGATCGATTTCTGCGCGTCTTCGCGCCGCAAATTTACGGCATTCCGGTTGATCGGATCATCGGAACCGAATTAAAGCTGGAATCGCGGATGGCGCCCGACCGGCTCGTGGTCTGGCGTTTGCCTGGAATAGAAGCGATCAACGACAAAGAGGGCAAGCGATTGGCCAGTCGGCTGCCCGCGAGGACGCGGGGGCGCCGCTGGTTGCGCTTAATATTCAAAGACCATAAGTCGTTACTACTTGGTTATTCTCCGGGGAGAAATATCGATGACCCATTATCTTGATCCTGCGGAATGGGGCGACCTTCTGGCCGGATTCAGCAGCCGCAACAGATTTCGACGCGCGAGGTTTGAGACATTCCGCCGGGGCGGAGTGGTGGAGGAAGAGCAGGAGGCTCATCTGGAAAACGTCAAGGTAATACTGACCGGGGCCGACGCTCCAAGCGTGACCGTGACACGCGTGGATAATTCAACCGCGACGCCGACCGAGATGTTCACAACCATTACGCGCGTGAGACGAATAAGCTTTCAGTTGGATGTGGACAAAAGCGAAGATGGTCTGGAGATAGAGGATGAAGACAGAGTGTTGACCGTGCTTCGCCTGGAATCGGAAGTGGATGGCGCTTCTTGACCTGAACCAAACTTCGAGATCGGCGCCTGCGCGCGAGATCGGGCCGGAGACGATTGATTATGTCTGCAACATCCAATTGATAAGGTCGGGCGCGCTGATTGATTGAGAGTGGAATACAAAATGCTAAGTTGAAATCGCCGGGCGTCGGGCGTTGGGATGAAAACATCATTATTCGGCGCGCCCGATTGAATTGAAAGGAGTTGACTATGACACTGATGAAAAGGGCGACAGCGGAATTTATAGGGACTTTCTGGCTGGTTTTCGGAGGTTGCGGAAGCGCTGTGCTCGCGGCGAAATTTCCCGAAACAGGAATCGGTTTTTTGGGCGTCGCGTTGGCCTTCGGTCTGACGGTATTGACGATGGTTTACGCCTTCGGCCACATCTCGGGAGGTCATTTCAACCCGGCGATCACGATCGGTATGTTTACGGCCAGGCGCACGCCCGTCGCCGATGTGGCGCCTTACATCATCGCTCAGCTTCTGGGGGCCATCGCCGGCGCGGGCGTCTTATATATCATCGCGAGCGGGAAGCCGGGATTCAGCCTGGCTGATGGTTTCGCGTCGAACGGATACGCCGAACACTCGCCCGGCGGTTACTCCCTGCTTGCCTGTCTGGTCGCTGAGGTGGTTCTTACATTCATGTTCCTGATGATCATTCTTGGAGTTACTGACAGGCGAGCGCCTCAAGGGTTCGCGGCGCTGACCATCGGCCTGGCGTTGACCCTTATTCATCTGGTCAGCATTCCGGTGACTAACGCATCGGTCAATCCGGCGCGTAGCACTGGCCCAGCTCTGTTCGTCGGCGGTTGGGCGGTGTCGCAATTGTGGCTCTTCTGGGTGGCTCCTTTGATCGGCGCTGTTCTGGCTGGACTTATCTATCCGGCGGTTTACGGCGAGGCGGGGCGTGTGGCCCCGGGGCGGTTTGCCGAGGAAGTCCCCGCTTGAATGAAAATGATCTCGCCGAGATGAACGATGAATGTAATGGCGCGAAAGGGAGAGACAAATCCTGAAATCAGCGATCGTCCAGTAGGCTCGCCGCCAGTAACGCTTCCCTCACGTCGAACCGCTCTTGCGTTCCAACGCACGCGAATGAGCGCCGACCGCACGCTGATGGCCGTCATCCGCACGTCACTCTCGTTGATCGGTTTCGGATTCACGATCTATCAGTTCTTCCGTTACCTGCGCGAATCGGCCGGAACGATTCAATTAGTCCAAAGCGAAGCGCCGCGCAAGTTCGGCATGGCTTTGGTCATGCTCGGAGTCGTCATGCTCTCTCTGGGCATCTGGAAGCACGTCGCCTTCATGCTCGAACTACGCGCCCAGAGGAAGACCTTTGTGGATCAGGGGCTTATTTCCGGCGATGACAAGTTCCCGGTTTCGATTACGCTCATCACGGCGACGCTGCTGCTGGCGATCGGTCTGATCGCGATTGCCGGCATGGCGATGCGCGCGGGGCCGTTTCACTAGTAGGGCAAACTGGCAGTTAGATTGGTA
>DATEMG010000504.1:0-5470 GCA_035275805.1 Blastocatellia bacterium | reverse complement strand
CCCGAAATCGAGATTGGGGAGGGAATCAATCCGCAATCCGCAATCCGCAATCCGCAATCCGCAATCGTCCTCAACCGGCTTGGCCAGCCCGAAATCGAGCAGCTTGACCAGCCCGTCGTGACGGACCATCACGTTTTCCGGCTTGATGTCGCGGTGGACGATGCCGGCCGCGTGCGCCGCCGCCAGGGCCCCGGCGATTTGAGCGGCAATGCCCAAAGCTTCGGGCGACTCCATTTTCTTTCCATCGATGATTTCACGCAGTGTCCTTCCTTGCACGAATTCCGTCGCGATGAAATGCGTGTCGCCTTCCCGCCCGATGTCATGTATGGTGATGATGTTGGGATGATTGAGAGCCGAGGCCGCGCGGGCTTCGCGCTCGAAGCGCCGCACCTGCGCCGGGTCCGCGGTGAATTGCGCCGGAAGAAGTTTGATCGCGATCTGACGGTCCAGTCGCGCGTCTCGGGCCAGATAAACCTCGCCCATTCCCCCCGCGCCGATCAGAGACAGGATTTCGTAATTGCCGACCTTGTGGCCGATGAGCGATTCGGAAGGCGGGGATTTTCTCGACTTTGAAGAGAGCGAATCATCTACGATCGGCTTTTCGATGAAGTCGCTGGCCTCGTCGAATGATTCTAGCAGACCTTGAACCTGCAGGCGCAGCGTCCCGTCGCCGGCGCAGGCCGCGTCGAGAAACGCCGCCCGATCACCGGGCGCGCGGTCGAGCGCTGAGTGAAAGAGGTCTTCGACTTGTCGCCATCGCTCGGACGTCATCGGGCAGCCTCCCGCCTGATCTGTTGATAGAGCCACGCCTTGGCCGGCTTCCAATCGCGCGTCACTGTGTCCCGAGAAACTCCCAGAATTTGCTGGGGCTCTTCGACGCTCACGCGGTCAGTTCAGCGTGAGCAGCCTGATATCGGCTTCGGCTTCGACCAGACTGAAATAAATCTGTTGATCGTCGCGAGAGACCACAACCTGGCCGATTTCATACGGGTCAAAGGAAAGCAATCTGCGGAAAGTATTCGTCTGACTATCCGCCAGGTAAATATGGCGTTGGTGAATGAACAGTAATCGCCGGTTATCGCTTAACCATACCGGGTCGCGTCCTATCTTTGTGACCTGCTGATACTGTTGCGATTTCAATGTGTAAACGAAGACGCCGGGGAGATGTCTGTCTGGGCTCGCCCGTAACCCGGCCAGCTTCTCGCTGTCTCGGGACCATGACCAGACCAACAACCATTGATCAGCCTCTTTCATAGGCGCCAACGCAATACGGTTTTGCTCCGCCCATGGCTTGTTCGCATCAATGATGAATGTATTAAGACCGCGCATGTGATAAGCGATTCGCGAGCCGTCCGGCGACCAGATCGGGATGACTGACCCGGCATGCGAGTTGTCGTAAGTGATCCGCCGCCGCTCCCCGGTTTCGACATTGACCGTCCAGACTTCATATTGCCCGCTGCAGTCGGAGAAAAAAGCCACCCTTCCGCCGTCCGGCGACCAACGCGGCATGCGGTTTTTACACGGATCGTTGGTGAGTTGGCGCTGCTCACTGCCGTCACATTTGATGATAAGGATGTCCTCCTGCGCGCCGTCATAAGAAGTCCATGCCAGCCATTCGCCATTCGGCGATAGATCAGGAGCGCTTACCGGGCGAGTTTCTTGAGTAATCTGCACGCGCTCTCCGACTACAGCGCCCTTAACCGGATCGAACCCGATTCGATTGAAATTGGCTCTGACAATCCGCTGCGCGAAAGCCAGATGTTTTCCATCTTGCGAAAGGCTGAAATGCCAAAATGCCACAGCAGGCCCGGTCACGGCTTGGGGAGGTCCCAAGGGCCTGCCCGATTCTTCATCAATCGGCACGCGCCAGAGACTCAACACCCCCTGGCGATCACTGCTGAAGTATAGGTACTTCCCATCAGGCGCCCAGACCGGATTCCAATCAGTCCATGCGTCATTGGTGACCGGCGCCGGTACGCCACCGCGCGATGGCACAGTCCAGATATCCCGCTGCCCGCCTTGCTGAGTCGCCCAATAGGCCACCCTCAACCCTCGGGGCGAAACGTGAGGCTGCATCGCATCGCCAGCGAAAACTGTCCGCTTTTCTCGTGTCGCGATGTTTACAGCCCGGAGCTCACTGTGCGAGGCGTCACGGCTGGCCGGAAAGACCGTGCTGACAGTGGCGTAAAAGATCTCCTTGCCATCCGGAGACCATGCGGGATTGAACCCCTCGTTTACGATCTGCGTGACGTTCTTTCCGTCCGCATCCAACAGAAAGATTCCGCCGTCATTACGCTCCGACCTGAAAGCCAGGCGCGCGCCGTCAGGCGAATAGACAGGTTGTGTATCGTCCGACTCGCTGTCGCTGGTCAGATTATCGAAATGACTCTCGCCCACGCGCTGCAGACAAATGTCCCAATCGTTATCGAGCCGGCGAGCGTAGACGAAATATCTGGCGTCCGGCGAAAGATTGGGGAAAAATTCCTCGCCTTTGTATGCGGTGAGCGGCCTGGATACGGCATTAGCCCACATAGCGCCGGCAGCCTCTGGCTTAGGCATGGAAATTTGCCAGCCGAGCCAGATGGCAATCGGGACGGCGGTCGCGACTATCAACCAGGCGCCTCTAACCAGCATCCGCCGCCCTGTGCGAACCGGACGATAGGATCTGGCGTCGTCGGCCACATCGGTTGACGATGATTCCAACTTCTTCAACAGCTTCTGCAAATCATCACGAAGATCTCCGGCGCTCTGGTGGCGGGCGTCACGGGCTTTGTCTAATGCGCGGACGACAATTTGTGCCAGCCCATCGGCCAAATCCGAATGACCAGTAGTTATCGGCGCAGGCTCCGCAAGCAGAATCGCTTCGAGGATCGCTGGCTTACTATCTCCCTTAAACGGGCGCTCCCCCACAATCATTTCGTAAAGCACAACGCCCAGACTGAAAATGTCGGTGCGGTGGTCGGTCGTCTCTCCTCGTACCTGTTCTGGTGAAAGGTAGGCAGGCGTGCCCATCAGCATCCCCGGATCGGTCATCTGGTCGATTGCGGATTGCGGATTGCGGATTGCGGATTTATGAGCCCGTTCAACCGCGGACTCGAAATCGAGATCGGGAGTTTTATCAATCCGCAATCCGCAATCCGCAGTCCGCAATCCGCAATCCCTCTCAACCGGCTTGGCCAGACCGAAATCCAGCAATTTGACCAAACCATCGGGTCTGATCATCACGTTCTCCGGCTTGATGTCGCGATGAACGATGCCTGCCGCATGCGCCGCCGCGAGCGCGCCAGCGATCTGAGCGGCAATCGCCAAGCTTTCACGCAACTGCATCTTCCCCTTCGCAATGATTTCACGCAGTGTGCATCCCTCGATGAATTCTGTTGCGATGAAATGCATGTCACCATCCTGCCCGATCTCGTAGATGGTGATGATGTTTGGGTGGTTGAGCGCCGACGCCGCGCGGGCTTCGCGTTCGAAGCGTTGAACCTGCGCAGGGTCTGCGGTGAATTGCGCGGGAAGAAATTTGAGGGCGATCTGACGGTCGAGCCGCGCGTCACGCGCAAGGTAAACCTCTCCCATCCCTCCCGCGCCAATCAGCCACAGGATGTCGTAGGCGCCGATCTTGCGGCCGATGACTGATTCGGAGGGGCCGGGCGTTTTCGCCCTTGAGGAGAGCGAATCATCCACAAGCGGCTTTTCGATAAAATCACCAGCTTCGTCGAATGACTCAAGCAAACCTTCCACCTGTTCACGCAACGCTGGATCATCAACGCAGGTTGCATCGAGAAAGGCTGCACGATCATTGGGCGCGCGATCGAGCGCCCAATGAAACAGGTCTTCGACTTGTCGCCATCGCTCAATCGTCATCGCTCGTCTCCCGCCTGATCTGTTGATAGAGCCAGGCCTTGGCCATCTTCCAATCGCGCATCACCGTCTCGGGCGAGACTTCCAGTATTTGCGCGGTCTCTTCGACGCTGAAGCCGCCGAAATAACGCAACTCGACCACGCGACTCTTTCGTCCGTCAATGCGCGCAAGCTCGTCGAGCGCGTCGTCGAGCGCAATAAGATCGGCCGCGCGTTCCTGCGATAAGTTGATCACATCGTCGAGCGAAAATTTGACGGCGTCGCCGCCGCGCTTTTCCCGATGTTTCGTTTTGGCGTGATCGACCAGAATTCGCCGCATCAGTTGCGCTGCCACGCCGAAAAACTGCGCGCGGTTGCGCCAATTGACTCGTGTCTGGTCTATCAGCCGCAGCCAGGCTTCATGAACCAGGGCCGTGGGCTGCAGCGTGTGTCCCGGGTTTTCCTGGCGCAGGTAATTGCCGGCTATTCGACGCAATTCCTGATAAACAGTGGGAAGGAGTTGATCAAGCGCCGCCCTGTCGCCGGCGCCCCAGGCGATCAGCCGCTCGGTTATCTCATTTGGCGGAGGCGTATTCATAAATCGGGAGCGCGGTACGGTACACAGTAGCGCCGGATCGCAATTAATTTTTCAGCCTGCCAGTTTTTACTCCTAACCGTCGCGTTAATCAATGGCGAGAGATTATGCGTATGCCCCTCGCTCCGCACCCGCTTCAGCAGTCAAACGGGAGGGAAAATATAATGAAAGTCCTCAGGATGAATCTGCCGACGGAGTTCGATATCAACGATCTCAGCCGGATCGATCTGTTTCGCAACCTGACCGGGGTTGATCTGCGGCGGTTGGGCGAACTCTTGCATCGGAAGACCTTTCCCGCCGGAAAGTCATTGATGACGGTGGATCAAACTGGCGAAGTGGTCTATTTCATCCTTAGCGGCGCGGTCAAGGTCCACATCGAACAGGAAGACGGCTCGGATGTAAGCATCTCGATTCTCGGTCCGGGTGAGATCATCGGCGAGATGAGCGCGCTCGATCAAACGAACCGCTCGGCCAGCGTCGTTACGATCGAGAAGACGACCCTGCTGTGGATGGATCGTGAAACTTTTCGCCGCTGTGTGATGGCGATTCCGGCGCTCGCGTCCGATCTGGCCTGTACAATCTCATCGCGTCTGCGTTCGGCCAATGAACAGATTCAATCGCTCGCCGCAGTCGAGGTCGAAACCCGCATCGCGCGCCGAATAATAGCTTTCGCCGAAAGGTATGGACAGCCGCTTCCCAACGGAGACCTGCTCATTCCCATTCGACTGACGCAAACAGACATCGCGACCCTTGTCGGCGCTTCGCGCGAGCACACCAATAAGATTCTGGTTTCCTACAAAGAGCGCGGCTATCTGTCTGTAGATCACAATTACCACATTACGATCCACGATAAAACGGCGCTCGCCAGGCGTTGCAACTAGTGAGCCGAAACACGCAGCCGATTTATTTCGCCGGATTAAAAGCCCTGCCATCAATGGAAGGAGAAAAAACTATGTCGTTCTCAAGCAAAAAGAAAATTGCGCTTTTCGCAGTCGCCTTGACGATGGTCTTTGGGACGCTGTTGACGCCACCACC
>DATEMG010000503.1:0-2680 GCA_035275805.1 Blastocatellia bacterium | reverse complement strand
CGTGATAAATTCCCTGAATTCCGCGATCTCTAATTCCCCGCGGAAACTCTCAGGAGGGACAAGATGAACGTTAACAATCGTCTTCTGCTGTCATTACGCGTCTTCGCCGCTCTCGCATCGTCGCTGTTTGCCGCGTCGGTTGATCCGGCCCTCGCTCAGACTATGACCTTCGAAGAGTACGAGCCGAAATCGACGATGGTCGTGCCGGAGCATAAGACCCCCAGCGCTAAATTCCCGTTGATTGACATCCACAGCCATCATTCGAATCTATCGCCTGAGTACGTTGACAAACTGATCAAGGAGATGGATTCGATCAACCTGCGGGTGATCGTTAATTTGAGCGGCGGCACGGGCGAACGATTGAAACAGACCGTCGCGGCGATGAAGGGACGCTACCCTGACCGGTTCGTCGTATTCGCCAATCTGAGCTTCAACGATTTGGACGAACCCGGCTACGGCAAACGCGCCGCGGCCCGATTGGAGCAGGACGTGAAGAATGGGGCGCAGGGTTTGAAGATCTTCAAGAATTTCGGGATGGATTTGAAGTACAAGAACGGCGAGCGCGTCAAGGTTGACGACCCTGAATTCGACCCCATCTGGGAGATGTGCGGACGGCTGAAAATCCCCGTGCTGATTCACATCGCCGAACCATCCGCATTCTTCGATCCGATAGACAAATACAACGAGCGATGGCTGGAGCTGAAACAATTTCCGAACCGCGCGCGGCCCCCTGAGAAATACCCGACGTTCGAGACGCTGATGGCCGAGCGGAACAATATGCTGGCGAAGAACCCGAACACGACGTTCATCCTCGCTCACCTGGGCTACCACGGAAATGACCTGGCGCGATTGGGCAAACTGTTCGACACCTATCCGAACGCTTACGTGGATATCGCCGCCGTACTCGCCGAGTTCGGACGCCAGCCCTATTTCGCACGCGACTTCTTCATCAAATACCAGGATCGCGTTCTGTTCGGCAAAGACATCTACCAACCGAGCGAGTACACCTATTACTTCCGCGTAATGGAGACGCGCGACGATTACATCGAGTATTACCGCCGCCGCCACGCGTTCTGGCGCCTTTACGGTTTGTATCTGCCGGATGAGGTATTGAAGAAGGTTTACTATCGGAACGCGTTGAAGCTGGTGCCGGGCATGAAGGCGGAGCAGTTTCCAAAATAAATGGCGGCGCCTTTGCGAGAGATGAGCCTCCTTATTCAGGCTGCGGTTCTCGCCAAGCCGCAAAGACGCAAAGGCCGCGAAGGAGAAACCTGTCATTTGATTTTAAAGGGCTTCAATTGGCGACCCCTTCAATAAACCAGCGCCGCGCGCTCCCGGGCTGTCAATCGGAAGTTTTCGGATTCAGCATCACGAACTTTTTTCGGTGATTGATGTAAATAATCTGAAACAGGCTGGTGGGTAGCAGGCCGTCTTCGACGCGGCCGGCGCACCCATCTTCCGCCTCGCATAGCGTCACGCGCAGGCCGTGAAATCCCACGCCGCCGACGCTGAAATTGCGCAGTCGCCTCTGCCATACAACTCGGCTGCCGAGGTTGCTGCTGAGCCGGGATGTTTGGGGCTCGTCCGGCTCCTGATACAAGCCTGACATTCGCGCGCGGGCGTTGAACAAAATCATCGCCGGAGTCCCCGAGTCCAACACCAACTGCAACCGCTCTCTCCCACCCGAGGTGATCACAGCGCGTCCTTCGCGCAACTCAACCGGCGACCGCTCCCCGTACAGACTTTTTTCCAGTTCTCCTCCGTCTTCAAATTCGATCCACCGCTCGCGGTAATTGATGAGGTAATTGAATCGAGAAAGAAAATTCTGTCCGAGCATGCCGCAAATCTCCGGGCTGATGGCGCGCGCTTCACGCAGGTCGCTGAAGACCGCTTCCACATCCGCCGCCGATTTGGCGCCGATCGCCACGCTCTCCAACCGCGCGCGCGGGACGATTTGTGATCCGGCCACCGTCATTAATTCGACACGGTCAATCGGCCTAAGCCGCAACGCCCGCGCGAACTCCGAGTCGATGAGCGTCGTATTCGATCCCGTATCGAGCAGAAATTCATACGGCCCTGCGCCGTTGACTGTAACCGGGATCACAATCATATAGCCACGGAGCAATTTAAATTTCGTGATCGAAGCGACCAACGTTTGCGCGCTCGCAAACCAACTTAAGGCGCCGAGCAATGTGGCCGCGCAAGTCAGAAATTTGGATTTCTTTCTCTCTTTCATGGAATCCTCTGGAGTCGTCGATTAGATTGGCGCTCTTAGCGACCGCGAGGATTTTGAGATTGCGCGCGGCTCCCCGTCGTGATGAAGCGATGATATTTCGGCGCGTTTTGATGATAAGTCGGTGATGAACGAGAAAACGCTCTGCTACCAATTCGATGACGTGCGGGTAGATCTGCAGACCTTCAAGGTCTGGCGGAAAGGCGCGCTGCTGCCGATCGAACCGAAGGCGTTCGAGGCGCTGGTCTTTTTAATTGATCATCGCGGACGGCTGGTGGAAAAAAACGAAATGCTTGACGCGATCTGGAAGGATACTTTCGTCACTCCGAATGCGCTAACCCGTGTCATCGCCCGTTTGCGGCGCGCTCTCGGCGACAACGCTAAAGATGCGAAATACATCGAGACGGTGAAGACGCGCGGTTACCGGTTCATCGCCGATGTGCAGGT
>DATEMG010000502.1:0-10795 GCA_035275805.1 Blastocatellia bacterium | reverse complement strand
CGACATCCACTCTTGCAGATGTCGCTCCTGATGGAGCTTGGACGGATTATTTCCTCGTCGCTATAAACATTTCGCCCCTCCGGGGCTGGAGCCACAATATCCGTTAATACAAGAAACTTTAAATTGCCGGTTCTGTCCGGGCCAAATTATCCGCGCGGGGGAGTCGAAAGTAACACAGGAAGTAACCAGGCGGATTCTACCTTAAGCGATAAAACCCAACAAGCGCATCAATGAATTTCAAGCCAGTAGCTTCTCGACTAACTCCCCGTGCACGTCGGTCAAGCGGAAATGGCGTCCTTGAAATTTGTACGTCAGTCGTTTGTGATCGATGCCTAGTAAATGAAGCATCGTCGCCTGCAGGTCGAAGACGCTGATCGGGTCTGAGACGATGTTGTAGCTGTAATCGTCGGTCTCGCCGATCGCAATGCCCTTCTTGACGCCTCCGCCGGCGATCCACATAGCGAAATTGCGCGGGTGATGATCACGCCCGTAATTGGCCTCGGTCAGCTTGCCCTGGCAATAGACGGTGCGCCCGAATTCCCCGCCCCAGACGACCAGCGTGTCGTCGAGCATACCGCGTTGTTTCAAATCCTGAATGAGCGCCGCTGTCGGCTGATCCGTGCCCTGACATTGGAGCGCCAGGTCGCGCGGCAGGTCACCGTGCTGATCCCAACCACGATGGTAAAGCTGAATGAACCGGACGCCGCGCTCCGCCAGGCGGCGCGCGAGCAGACAGTTGGCGGCGTAAGTTCCGGGCTTGCGCGATTCGGGGCCGTACATTTCGAACACGCCGTCCGGTTCTTTCGACAGATCCATCAGATCGGGCACAGAAGTCTGCATTCGATAGGCCATCTCGTATTGCGCGATGCGCGTCTCGATTTCAGGGTCGCCGTAGCTCTCCGATTTTATTTTGTCGAGTTTTACGATCGCGTCGAGCATCTGGCGGCGCGTCGTCTTGCTCACGCCGGACGGGTCATCAAGATAGAGCACGGGCGTCGCGCCGCCACGCAACCGCACCCCCTGATAAGAAGACGGCAAAAAGCCGCTCGACCAGAGGCGCGAAAAGAGCGGCTGGTCGGTGTTAAGCGCGTGGGCGGTCGAAAGCAACACAATGAACGCGGGCAGGTTCTGATTCTCGCTTCCCAGGCCATAGCTCACCCACGAGCCCGCGCTCGGACGGCCCGGCTGTTGGAATCCGGTCTGGATGAAGGTAATCGCGGGGTCATGGTTGATCGCGTCGGTGTACATAGTCTTGATGACCGCGATCTCGTCGACGATCTTCGCGGTGTGCGGCAGCAAGTCGCTCACCCAGGTTCCCGACTGTCCATGCTGTTTGAATTTGAAGAGCGATTTGACGCATGGGAACGCGCTCTGGCCCGAAGTCATTCCTGTTATGCGCTGGCCTCGGCGGATCGAATCGGGCAGTTCAGTCCCGTGCAATTTCTCGAGGGCGGGTTTGTAATCGAAAGTCTCGATCTGCGAAGGGCCGCCCGACTGGTGCAGGAAAATCACGCGCTTCACTTTCGGCGCGTAATGCGGCAATCCGACCAATCCGCCGGTCTTCGGATCGCGATTCGCCTCGTTCTCGACGAATGAGAACCCGTTCCGTTTAAATAACGAGGCCAATGCGGCGGCGCCGATGCCTTTTGCGCCGAGTCCGAAGAGTTGCCGGCGCGTCAGATGCAGGTCTAATTCATGTTTCAGGTTCATCACTTTTCTCCTCTCCGCTGTCGCTCGCCGTCTTACTCGCGGCAAAAATCCGTTTCCAATCTTTCAGGGGGATCAACTTTTCTTCGCCCGCCTGGTCATCCCACACCGCCCACTCTTGCAACTCCTCCGCAAGGCCTTTCAACTCCTCAACTTTCTTCTCTTCGATAGCTTCGACGCCAAATTTATACGGCTGTGGGTACTGCAGCGCGGCTTGCCACAATCTGTACTCCAATCCATTCAGCCATCCGGCGCAGTAATGGTCTTCGCTGACCTCCTCCATCAGCGAAAGCAGCCGCTTACGCAACGAGCGTCTAATGCGGTCATTCATCATGGCTTCTCCTATCCCCGGCTCAACCGCCTCTCCTCGGGCCGTCTCCGCGCGTTACTCCTTTGTGATCGTCTCATCCAGATTCAAAATCGCGCTCGCCAACATCGTCCACGCGGCCAACTCCGCCTGATCGATCTTATCATCAGCAACCGACTCACCGACGCGCAATAACTCGGTCGCGGCCTTCTTGTCCTTGCGGTAATTGATCAGTTGTTGCGATAACAAATCGAGTAGAACTCTCGCTTCGCGCCTGGACGGTTTGCGCGCCAGCGCCAGGCGAAAAATGTAAACGATTCGGGCGCTCACATTTTTTCCGCCCTCGCGCAGAGTCCTCTCAGCCATCGCGCGCGCCGATTCGACGTAAGTCGGGTCGTTGAGCGTGATCAGGGCCTGAAGCGGCGTGTTGGTCACCGCGCGGCGCGCCACGCATTTCTCGCGGTCGGGCGCGTCGAACGTGGCCATAGCCGCAGGTGGCACTGTGCGCTTCCAGAAGATGTACATCGAACGGCGGTATAAATCCTTGCCGTGACTCTGGACATACTCCTGCATCGAGAAACCGTCGCCGAAGGCCATCTCTTCCCAGAGGCCCGGCGGTTGATACGGCAAGACGCTTGGGCCTCCGATATCGTCGTTGAGCAATCCGCTGACGGCCAGCGCGTTGTCGCGAATGATTTCAGCCGAAAGACGGAAGCGCGGGCCGCGCGCCAGCAGGCGGTTTTCTGGGTCTTTCTCGCGCAACTCCGGCGTGAAGCGCGACGACTGGCGATAAGTGGCCGAGGTCACGATCAGCCTCTGCATCGCCTTCACGTCCCAACCACGCTTGATTGCGGATTGCGGATTGCGGATTGCGGATTGCGAATGAGCTTCGTCTCCCCTTGTCCCCTTGTCCCCTTGTCCCTTTGTCTCCTTGTCGCCCTGTCGCCCCGTCGCCTCGTCGCCCGCATTCCACGTCGGGTTCATAAACTCCGTCGCCAGCCAGTCGAGAAGTTCCGGGTGGACGGGAGATTCGCCCTGCACGCCGAAGTCTTCGACGGTTTTGACGATGCCGTGTCCGAAATACATCTGCCAGAAACGATTTACCGCAACGCGCGAGGTCAGCGGGTGATTCGGATCGACCAGCCATTTGGCCAGCGTCAGGCGGTTGACCTTCTCGTCTTTCGGCAGCGGCGGGAGAACCGCGGGGACCCCAGGCGTGACCTTTTCGGTTTTGTTGCGGTAATCGCCGCGCGCGAGGATGAATGTGTCGCGCGGCAAGCCGCGCTCCATCATGACCATCGTGTTGATGATCGCCTTGTCCAGCGCCTGTTTCCGCTTTCTGACAGCTTTCAACTCGACGTATTTCCGGCGCATCTCCTCGGGCGCGATCTCGGTCAGGAAATATTCGCGCAGCCGATCTTCTTCTTCTTTCGCCCGCTTTCCCCCCACGCCGGAGAGGATGGCGCGGACCGGATAGTGAACGGCCAGGTCTTCGATCTCGCGGTCGCCGAGAACGCGCGAATAGAAACGCATGTCATCGAGACCACCGCTATACGCCCTGCCGGTCTGTTTCCCCCCGATGACCAATTCGGCGCCTGTTTTGATCGGGCCGTTGAGCGCATCTTTCACGACTTCGACCTCGGCGAATTTACCGTTCAGGAAGACTTTCAACCCGGCGGCCCTGCCCGACCCGTCGTAAGTAAAAGCCAGGTGTTTCCAATCGTTGCTGTTGAACGGTTCTTTCGTGCGAACGACGATCGCTCCATCGGGCCAGTTCGAGATCAGCCTGACGGTCAAAGGCGCGGCCCATCGCTGGATGTCTATCAAATGCGTCTTCTCGAAAACCAATTCGTACCCGCGCCGCGTCTTTTCGTCTTCGATCTTCTGGAAGGCGAAATTGCCGATTTTGCCTATTCCGGGGCGCATCCACAGCGCGAATGTGAATTGATCGCCGGCGCCGAACGCGCCGGCGTCCCCGAAGCTCAGCAACGTCTGGCCGTCCAATGAAACCGCGCGGCTGACCATGCCGCCGCCAAACGTCGGATCGCCGTTCAACGTTCTCCCCTGACGATAATGCCCCGACGAATCGGCCAGGCTTCCGTCCAATTCATAATGCGACATGATTTTCTCGACCGGCGCGTCCGCCGCGCGTCCGGACAGCGTCTTTTCCCACTCCTGTTTGAGCGGCGCGACGTTTTTGTCCGAGAGCGCGTCGGTCAAATCCTGAATTGCGCCGGTCAACCGCTGCTGCTCGGCTTTCTGTTCTTCGGTCGGCAATGGGAGTATTGGCGCGGCGTTGCCCGTGCGCCCGTCCAATCCGAGTTCGGGCACGCTGTTGAAGAAGGCGTAAAATTGATAGAACTCCTTCTGCGAGATCGGGTCGTATTTGTGCGTGTGGCAGCGCGCGCAGCCCATCGTCAGCCCAAGCCAGGTGGTGGTCGTCGTCTCGACGCGGTCGATTACGTATTCGTTCAAGTACTCTTCGGGAATCGCGCCGCCCTCGAAATTGATCATGTGGTTGCGATTGAACCCGGTGGCGATCTTCTGATCCTGCGTGGCGTCGGGGAGCAAATCGCCCGCGAGCTGTTCAATCGTGAATTGGTCGAAGCCTTTGTTTTCGTTGAACGCGCGGATCAACCAGTCGCGCCACACCCACATGTCACGGTGGCTGTCAATGTGATAACCGTGCGTGTCGGCGTAGCGCGCCAGGTCTAGCCAGACCATCGCCATCCGCTCGCCGTAATGAGGCGACGCGAGCAACTTATCAACAAGCTTCTCGTAAGCGCCGGCTGATTTGTCCGCGAGGAAAGCGTCGATGTCGGCGGGCGTCGGCGGCAGCCCGGTCAGATCGAGGTAAACGCGGCGGAGCAATGTCGTCTTGTCGGCCTCGGGCTGCGGCTTCAGGCCTTCTTTCTCCAACCGCGCGAGGACGAATGAATCAATCGGATTGCGGACCCAGGCGGCGTTCGCAACTTTGGGAATTTCAGGCCGCTTCGGCGGGATGAACGCCCAATGCTCGTCCCACCGCGCGCCCTCGTCGATCCAGCGCCTGATCGTCTCTATCTGTTTTTCGGTCAGTTTGTGTTCCGACGCCGGGGGCGGCATCACCATGTCCTGATCCTTTGACGAGACGCGTTGATAGAGCTTCGATTTCGACGCGTCGCCGGGAGTGATCACGCCCGGTTTTGCGAACGCGCCATCCTTCGTGTCGAAGCGCAGCTTCGCCTTGCGCTGATTCTCGTCCGGCCCGTGACAGGCGAAGCAGTTGTCCGACAGGATCGGGCGCACCTCGCGGTCGAAATCGATCAGTACAGTACGGGGAGCGTGAGCGACCTGAGCTCCGTTCGATGAACTATTTGATAGAAACTCAGGTCGCTCACGCTCCCCGTACTGTACCGCCTGACGCGCCGCGGGCGCCCTCGATGAACTTACGACGCGCGACGCTAAGGGCTTTGAATCATCAGCCGAACTCGCCGTCGGAAAGAAATACAGGCAGGCAAAGCAAATGAAGACAACAAAAGTGACGAGTTGAATCTTCCGCCGCACGTCCGATCCTCCAGAAGTCCCTGCGAGCGCGAAGGCAAGGATGCCTGTGCCCCAGAGCAACTAAGCGAAATCGCAGTTTAATTTTGTCGGGTTGACCAGTCGACAAAAATATACGCCGAGTACGGCGCATTCGCCAAACTCGACGCAATGAAATCGGCTTTTCGGAGGGGAGTGGGGAGTGGGGAATGGGGAGTAGGGAGTAGGGAGTGGGGAATGGGCAATGGGGAAAAAAGATACTACTTCCTACTCCCCACTCCCCATTCCCCACTCCCCACTCCCCATTCCCCATTCCCCATTTCGGTCGCTCCCCTGTTTGAAACCGTCGAAGACCTGCGACGCGCGCCTGAGATCATACGGCGATTGTTCGAGCATCCATTCTATCGCCGACAACTCGCCGCGCAGGGAAATCTGCAGGAGGTGATGATCGGCTATTCGGACAGCAGCAAGGACGGCGGCATTCTGACTTCGAGTTGGGAATTATATAAGTCACAGGAGCGATTGTGGGAAGTGGCGCGCGAACACGGCGTCGAATTGCGGCTGTTCCACGGTCGCGGCGGCACGGTCGGTCGCGGCGGAGGCCCGAGCCACGAAGCGATCCTGGCGCAACCACCAGACACCGTGGCCGGACGCATCAAGATCACCGAGCAGGGCGAGGTCATTTCGTCGAAATACAGCCTGGCCGAGATCGCGCTGCGAAGCCTGGAACTGACGACCTCGGCCGTCATCGCGGCGAGCCTTCCGCAACAGGCTCAAGACAAAGGAAGGTTGTCACGATGGAAAGACGTGATGGAAGGGATCTCGGCCCAGGCGTTCGCCGCCTATCGCCGCTTCGTGCGCGAGACGCCGGGTTTTTACGATTATTTTATTCAGGCGACTCCGGTCGAAGAACTGCAATACCTGCGCATCGGGTCGCGCCCTGCGAAGCGCAAATTCGGATCGAAGAGCCTGGACGACCTGCGCGCGATCCCCTGGGTCTTCGGTTGGACGCAGAGTCGTCATCTTCTGCCCGGATGGCTGGCGGTCGGAACCGCGCTCGAAGATTTCATCAAAGCGCGCCCGCGCGAAAATCTGCGTCTGCTGCGCGAGATGTATCGTGAATGGCCGTTCTTTCACAGCACTATCTCTAACATCGAGATGACGCTGGCCAAGGCCGATTTTCAGATCGCCCGCCAATACGCCTCGCGGACGCTCGACCGGGGCCTGGGCCGGCGAATCTTCCGCATGCTCGAAGAGGAATACGAACGCGCCTGCCTCGTCACGCTACAGATCACAGGCGAAAGACGGCTGCTCGATCAATCGCCAGTGCTCCAGCGGTCGATCGCTGTGCGCAATCCATACGTAGACCCGCTCAGCTTCCTGCAGGTCGAGTTGCTGGCGCGCCGCCGGCAAAGAGACGAGAAGGCCGAACCGAGCGACGGGGATCGGGAGAAGCTGCTTTACGCGACGCTATTGACGATCAACGGAATCGCGGCGGGAATGCGCAACACAGGCTGATTTCCATGTAAACTGAAAGATTGGGATTGAAAATGGAGGATCGAAGATTGCCTTTCGCGCGATGACGCGATCCTCGATCCTCGATCCTCATTGCCAGCAAAAAACTGACTGACGTTGTCAGCGATAAGCGAAGATGCGCCATCCAATCACGCTACAGCTATGATTGTGAGACTTTTTCGTAAAGGGTGGGGACAGGGCCCGCTCAAATCTCCCTTCAACCAATAATGCAAAAATCGAAAAAGTATTTCACTGGAATGTGAGCTGAGGATGGATTGGAAAAATCCGCGTTGGCCGGATCATTTTCTTCTGATGCTCAAATAGTAATAGTCTCCGGTCTCTTCGAGCGTACCGTCGGACGCATACCCCTTGAGTCTCAATTCATAATCGCCTGGCGCAAGAGTCCTGGCAGGCAGCCACAAATCAATGGATCGGCCTGAGCCTGTTCGTTTAGCCTGCAACATATCCTGACTCCATCTTTCAGCGCCTTCGACCGTCAACAATGTGGCATGATAAGACTTGTACTCTGCTCCCCCTTTAAGTTTGAGTTTCAGTATTAACAGGATGGCGCCGGGCGAGAGGTTAAGTTTCTTCATGCCGGACGCCTGATCCCTGGCAATCGAAGGCGCGAGGACAAACGAAATCACGGAAGGGATTCTCTGTCCATGCCCAGCGGATTGAGCCTGCATTTTGGTCAAATCCTGCTGCAGCATTTCGTTTTCATCAATCTCGCGTTTGAGCCTGAGATCCAACTCGTCAGCGCGGGCGCGCTCCTGTTGGGCTTGCTGTCGCAACCGATCTTCTTGGACCGTCTGCTGCGCACGGATCTGATCAAATTCGTTTCGCAGCAAGACTACTCCGATGATGAGCCAGATCAAGGCGAGCGTCACAATCGCTGAAGCCGCCAGTGAAACCTTCATTGCCGCGCTCTGATCGACAAAATAAGACTTCAGAGATTGCCAAAAGCGCTGCGGTTCTCGATCGGCGATATCCTTCTCAGTCGCCTCGACCGATGCGGATTCAGACAGCTTGCGCGTCAGCGCCAAAGCAATCATCGCCTTCTTCCGATTTAGCTCGGAGGACAGAAACTGTTTTTCAAACTGTTCACGCTCGCCGGGCGAAAATTTATTTTGCGCGTAGTCGTAAAAAAGCTCGTTCTCTAATGCCAGAAGCCGTTCGTAGTGATGATCATCGCTGAGAAACTCCACTTCTACTTGCAGCCGCTGCTCCTCAGGCAAGCTTCCCAGCAGATACATGGTCAGCAGTTTTTCGTTGTCTGCTTCATCTCTCATAATCACTGTATCTTCTAATCACCATATTTATTATTAATGCCTTTATAAACAAATGCAGAAAGCCGAAATGTATTTCATCCCCCCGATTCTCGCTCAAGGCACTTCTTGACGCATTCTTCGACCGCACCTCTGATGCGATATGCGCGAATCCTCAATGCATTGAGCGGTATCCCGAGCAATTGAGCCAGTTCCTTCCGGCGCGTTTTATCCGGGGTACCTTCTCCCTGATGATACCTGGTGATGAGATTAATACTCTCAGGCGGGAGCTGTTTCAGGCATCGATTGAGACATTCAAGCAGGCGTTCTTTTTCCCGTTGCTCAGATTCGCGCGAGAGTAGACCGTCAGGATCGACTGATGCCTCTTGAATCTGCGCCGCCTCTTCAAGCGCTTTTGCCGCCTGTTCGACGCTTCTCCAATATTCTCGCAAAACGTTGAGCGCGACGCCATGGAAGTATGAATAAGGCTCATCGGTCCAGATAGAGGTTCCCTCGCAAATCTTCTGGGCCACCCGGTTGAATGTTTCGTCCGCGCATTCTTCGGCGTGCGCGCAACCACGCCACTCGAATAATTTCACCAACTTCTGCCGAATTTTCTCGTACTGCTCGCCGGCGCGCTCGATATCAGGATGCAGTTCGGCCAGCATCCTATC
Organism: Blastocatellia bacterium; assembly: GCA_035275805.1. Classification (GTDB taxonomy): domain Bacteria; phylum Acidobacteriota; class Blastocatellia; order RBC074; family RBC074; genus JAJVID01. Next base: position 1,802 of record DATEMG010000502.1, on the reverse strand, counting down.
AAAGGACTCTCGGGTGATTACCCGCCCCTTCTTGTGTGAGATCGATGGGCTCATCACTATTTTCATTCGCCCTGCAGTACGAAGGCGGCCCAGTAATATGGCTCTCGCCACTGTTTCTGTTTCCAGATCGACAACTGAGCCTGACGTAACGCTCCGGCCGGGCGCAACCGCTCCGGCCAGAGCATTCCTCGATAAAATCGTTTCATCAGTTCACTGGTAGCCAAATCGTCCACCTTCCATAGACTTGCGACGATGTTTTTGAGCGCGCCAGCTTCCCCGTGCTGGCGCCGGTCGCCTGTCTGATCAGCAGAACCTCGTTGTAATTCTCCAGTGTCTTCCGCGTCTCTCCTAATGAACGTTAGACCGCGCCGGTGTTGTTTAGGGTGGCGGCTTCCTCGTGATTTTGTAGGAACGCGATCGGCCGCCGGATAGTTCTTGTTCGACCGGGTTGCCTAGTTTTGGCGAAATACGCTTCTGAGCGCCTGGCGCCGCGCCGCGTTCACTGGCGGGCACCTGCGCAATCGGCGCCCCTGGCCTCAGGCTTGCAGCAGCCAGCGACCCAACCCGTAACAGGTTAAGCATACAGAGGGGTCCAGCGGATTGAATGCATTCCGCGACCCCGTGGGGTTGAGATGGATATGCACAACAATATCAAAGCTGAAAAGGTGGCAACTATAAAACGGCGCATTAATGCTCCTCACCTATCCATGGGATTTCCAGATGGCCAGGTAGGCCATCTTTTGAGGAAGTCAAGGGGGATTAGGACTGTGTTGCAAATATCGTTGCCTGGAAGTTTCCCACGGGGCCGACGGGAAAGTATAGCGGCGCTGAGAATACAAATAGCTGCTAAAGGCGTCAATGGTTTTGTAAAAGCAATGCGGCGAAATATGGAATCGCAGCCGGATTTCGAAGCGCGGCGGGATTTCCTTCGTGCGCGTCGAGCCGGCTGCCATATGTCGTTTTATTCTTCGGGTTGAGATTCCCTCACTAATCTTCTTGGCCAAACGGTTGAATGTCTCGTCCGCGTCAGGACGCAGCTCGGCCGACATCCTATCAGATGCTTCACGGGCAATGGCCCCTTCATTCTTTTGGAAGATCGAGGCGCTCATTGCTATTTCCACTCGCCCTGCAAGACGAAGGCGGCCCAGTAATATGGCTCTCGCCACTGTTTCTGTTTCCAGATCGACAACTGAGCCTGACGTAACGCTCCGGCAGGACTCAACGCTTCGGGCCCAAGCATTCCTTGATAAAACCGTTTCATCAGCTCGCTGGTGGCGCGATCGTCTACCTTCCACAAGCTTGCGACGATGCGCGGCGCGCCGGCGTACATAAACCCGCGCGTCAGCCCTACCATCCCCTCACCTTTGATCTCCTTGCCCAATCCGGTCTGGCAGGCGCTCAACACCACCAGCTCCGCCGGGAGTTTCAAGTTATATATGTCCTGCAACCGAAGAAATCCGTCCTGAGACTTTCCCTCTTTGTCGACCAGCGACAACACTATTCCCGACAACTCGGGATGGACGTTATTGAGCATCCCGTGGGTGGCGAAATGTACAATGCGATATTCGCTCAGCTCCGGCCTTAGCGCCGTCGTTCGACTCGCTTCAAAATCCAGCGCCTGCATGCGCTCCCGCTCAGGGACGAGCGCCAATATCGCCGCGGCCTCACGCCTTGTGCCGAGCAATCGCCCGAAACCCGCTTCGCCGCCGATCACTCCCGTTTCCCGACCGGATCTCGTCATCTGCAGGAAATAGATGCCCATCTTATCCGAATTGGCGGATCTAGTTTTCCCTTTGCCCCCC
>DATEMG010000501.1:0-7596 GCA_035275805.1 Blastocatellia bacterium | reverse complement strand
GGGCGATGGTGAAACGGTGAGGTAAAGGCTTCACCAGCGAGTCTGGCGACAGGCTCGGCTAGGCAAGCCCCCTGCGGTGCAAGGCCAAATAGGGAAGCGGTATTGAAAGCGGTCCGCTTCAGTCCTTTTGATTCTCAAGTCTCAAAATTTGAGATTTGAGACTTGGAAGGCTCGCTTCCGGGTAGGTCGCAAGAGCGGCGCAGTAATGCGCCCCCCAGATGAATGGTCACCGCTTGTTCCCGGCCCTCAAGGTCGGGGCGGGCACAGAATTCGGCTTACAGGTCGGCTCCGCAATCAAGAATTTAAGATCGAAGATAGAGGATAGCGGATCGAGGATAAGCGCCGCGATCCACGATCCTCAATCTTCAATCTAGAGATCGGAAAGGCAAATTAAGGGCTGAAAATGAGCAAATACGCATTTCTTCGAAGCAACGCGGCGCTGATCATCATAGGCTTACTGTTAGGATTGGTCAGCGGATTCAAGATCGCCAACACCCAGTACCGCAACGAGCAGGGCGCGGCGTTGAAGCGAGAGATAGAACGGGCCACCAGTAATCCCGGCCCGCAAGCCGAAGTCAGCGCAATCATCGATAAGGCCAAAGCAAATCCGAATGACGTTGAGGCGCAGATTGAGGCGGCAGCTCAGTTCATTCAGATCGAACGCCCTGAGGATTCAGTGCCGTTTTTTGAGCAGGCCAGGCAAGTCAACCCGAACGATCCGCGCGCCAACGCCGGCCTCGGCGTCGCATACTTTATGATGGGGCAATTCGATAAGGCGATTGACGCCTTAAAGCGTTCGCGCGAGCAGGGGGCGGACAGCCCGGTCGTGTCCACATTTCTTATCGGCTCGTATATTCAGACCAGAAAGAATCTGGACGAGGCCGAGCGACTTCTCAAGGAACTCGAAACCCAGAAATTTGATCCCGCCAAACTCGCCCGGATACGGGCGGATTTGAACGCCGCCCGGACTGGAGGAATGGTAAATCAGGGCGCGACTCCGAGTGAAAAAACCGGCGAGGCTCAGAAACCGAAGACCACGCTCAGCCACGGCCCCGAAGAGCCTAAAATCTCGAAGTGAGGAGGCGAAGATTGGGTTTCATCTTCAAATTCGTTCTCATCCTTCTTGTTTTCGCTTTCGTAGTATACGTGTTGAAGGCGATTGCCCGCCTGAGCCACCATCTGCGCGGAACGATAAGAGACGTAAATGAGATCCGCAAGAAGGTGTCCCCTGCCGTAAGCGCGAATATGGTTCGCTGTATCTCCTGCGGCGCTTTCGTATCCGCGCGCGACGCCGTGACCTTCTCTTCCCGTAACATTTCCAAAAGTTTCTGTTCGAGCGAATGCGCTCGGGCGCACGTCGCAAAATAGAGGAGAACCGTGATGAAAAAAACCTTTCTGAGATCGATTCTGATTCTAGCTGCGCTGTCTGCCGCGTCGGGGTCCGATTTCGCTCGAGCTGCCCAGGACACTCCGGAATCGGTGGCCAAAGCCTATTTCGCCGCCCTGCGATCGGCCGATTGGGCGAAGTGCGCAAGCTTGATGCACCGTGACGCGCTGGCCCCGATGAAGCGCACGTTCGCCGCCGCCATCGACGCCGACAAGACCGGAGACGCCGCCAAGTCAATATTCAAACTGAAGAGCGCAGCGGAATATTCGCAACTCAGCGAGGCGTCGGTCTTCGAACGGGTAATGGATTTCATTACGAGCGTCGATCCGGATATGAAGACAGCCATGGCGTCTGAGACAAACACGATCCTGGGCAGAGTGGACGAAAGCCCCGAACTTGCTCACATCGTGTTTCGCTCGCGGACCAAAATGGGGGGCGAGGAGATCAACGAAGTCGACCTGATCAGCTTCAAAAAACAAGACTCTACCTGGCGCGCGTTGCTGCCTTCGGACATAGAGAACATGCTTACCAGTTTAGCCGAAGAGATAGCGCCCCCTTCGAAAGAGGATGAGAGGGGCGCTCCGGCAGGCTCCGGAAGGCCGCCACGCAAGCCATAGTAGTGGGCATTTCTCATTCGCGGCCTTTGTGTCTTTGCGCCTTGGCGAGAACCGCCGCCTGAATAAGGAGGCCCATCTCTCGCAAAGGCGCAAAGGCGCAAAGGGTCGCTGCGGCGCCAGGGAAAAATGATTGCGCGATTTTGGACAGCGAAGACATCACAGGCTCAAGCGCCGGTCTACACCGACCATCTGAAGAACAACGTGCTGGCGACTTTGAGGGAAGTTGAAGGGTACGTCGGCGCGAGGCTGTTTGAACGCGAAATGGACGGCGGGGTCGAGGTCGTCGTGATCACTTACTGGCGGTCGCTCGACTCCGTCAGGAAATTTGCGGGAGACGACATCGAAAGAGCTGTCGTCAGCGATGAGATAGTTCCCCTGCTGCTTTATTATGATCAGCGCGTCAGGCATTACGATGTGGTTGTTGAGGACGGCGTGAATGGCTGATCATCACGAAGAAGAGCAACTCGGAAAACTTTACGACGCGCGCGCGGCGCGGCGATTGATTCGCTACCTTGGGCCTTACAAGCGTATGGTCGGCATCGCGCTCGTGTTGACCTTCGGACTCAATTTGACGCGGCAGGTTGGGCCGCTGTTGACCAAATGGGCGATTGACGATTACGTCAAGCCGGCGTCGGAAGCCGCGATGGGCCTCGACCAGGCGTTTCGCGGAATAATGATACTCAGCCTCGTCTACATTCTGTCGCTCGCCGTCACGCTCGGCGTCGGATATTTTCAGGACGTGCTGCTAAACACCATCGGGCAGCGAGTGATGTACGACCTGCGGGAGCAAATCTTCGGCAAACTCCAAACTGTCGAGGTGGCGTTTTACGACGCCAACCCGGTCGGGCGTTTGATCACGCGGTTGACCACCGACGTAGACGCGCTCAACGAACTTTTCACTTCCGGGCTGGTTGACGTGCTCGGCGACGTGGTGCTGATCGCGGGCGCGCTGGGGATGATGTTCTATTTCAACTGGCGGCTCGCGCTCGTTTCGTTGACGGTCGTGCCGCTACTCGTTGCGGCCACCGCCTGGTTCCGCCGGGGCGCGCGCGAAGGCTTCCGCCAGGTGCGGACCAAGATCGCGCGGTTAAACGCGTTCACCCAGGAGCACATCTCGGGGGCCCAGACAGTTCAACTCTTCAACCGCGAGGAGAAGGCGCTGGGACAATTCTCCGACATCAACGCGGCGCACCTGAAAGCCCACATCGATACGATCTTCTATTACGCGGTCTTCTACCCGCTGGTGAACCTGATCTCGGCCATCGGCATCGCGGCGATAGTCTGGTACGGCGGCGGGAAGGTGATTCAGAACGCGATCACCCTCGGCACGCTCGTGGCTTTCCTGCAATACACGCAGCGCCTGTGGCAGCCAATTCAGGACATCAGCGACAAGTACAACGTCTTTCAAGCGGCCGTCGTCGCCAGCGAACGGGTCTTCAGGCTGCTCGACACCCCGGACAGGATCACTTCGCCCGAACATCCGCGTTTGCCGGCGACGGGCGCGCGCGCCGTCGGGCAGATCGAGTTCCGCAACGTCTACTTCGCGTATAAAGACGAAGACTGGGTCTTGAAGGACGTTTCGTTCACCGTAACGCCAGGCGAATCGGTGGCCTTTGTCGGCGCGACGGGTTCGGGCAAGACGACGATTACCAACCTGTTGATGCGATTTTACGACATTCAGCGAGGCCAGATTCTGCTCGACGGCGTCGATATTCGAGAGTGGGATTTGCGCCGCCTGCGTGAGAATTTCGCGATAGTCTTGCAGGACGTCTTTCTCTTTTCGGGCGACGTCGCAGGTAACATCCGGCTCGGCGCCGGGGCGATTGACGATGCGCGCGTCGAATGGGCGGCGCGCGAGGTTCGAGCGGCCGGATTTATTGAAAAATTGCCACACGGCTACGCGACAAAAGTGTGGGAGCGCGGCGCTGGCTTGTCAGTCGGGCAGAAGCAATTGATTTCCTTCGCGCGCGCATTGGCTTTTGACCCGCGCGTCCTGATACTCGATGAAGCCACATCGAGCATAGACACCGAGACCGAGCAATTGATCCAGCAAGCCATCGAACGCTTGATGGCCGATCGCACCGCGCTCGTCATCGCGCACCGCCTCTCGACCATTCAGCGCGCCAACAAGATCATCGTGCTTCACAAAGGCGAGATACGCGAGATGGGAAACCATCAGGAACTGCTTGCGCGGCGGGGGATTTATTTCAAACTATATCAACTGCAATATAAAGAGCAGTCTCTAATCGCGGCGGGCGACTGAGATTTGACCGATCAGATGGGCTCGTGTATATTGCCGTTCGCGTTAGCCGACTTAGCTCAGTTGGTAGAGCGGCTGATTCGTAATCAGCAGGTCGCCGGTTCAAGTCCGGCAGTCGGCTCCATTCCAACCTCCACCCGCTCTCCCGATGACGACTCACACAAACACACACGGTCCGCGTCACATATTGACGTTCGCGTTAACAGGCGATAACTATAGTGAGTGCGGAAAACGATTCACAGCTTATTAGATCAGGCTCTCACGCGCTCCGATGAGATCGCGGTCGCGCGTCAACGTGGCTTGCGTGTGACGCGCTGGTCCTATGCGCGGCTCGCGGAGACTGCTTTTCAGTTCGCGCGCGAGCTTGAATCGCGCGGCGTAGGTAAAGGCGACCGGGTCATTTTCTGGGGCGAAAACGGCCCCGAATGGATCGCGGCTTTCTTCGGTTGTCTGCTGCGAGGCGCAGTTGTGGTCCCGTTGGACGAACAGAGCGCGCCAGATTTCGTCGATCGAGCGCGGCGACAGGTCGAGGCCAGATCGCTTTTGCTCGGCGAGGAGCAGGCGCGCCATTTCAAAGATCGACAGCCGGTGTTGCGCTTCGATCACCTGGCCGCGCTTGTCGAGCGTCATTCGGCGGCCCCGTATCGGGGCGAGCTAATTGGCGCGGACGATCTGGCTGAAATCATCTTCACTTCGGGCACGACCGCGGAGCCGAAAGGGGTTTGCCTGACCCACCGCAACCTGATGGCCAACATCGCGCCGCTCGAAACTGAGATAGATAAGTACCTGAAGTTCGAGCGCCCATTTCATCCGATAAGGTTTTTGTGCCTGCTTCCATTGAGCCACGTCTTCGGCCAGTTTATGGGAATGTTCGTGCCGCGATTGCTCTTCGGCGAAGTCTTCTTTTCACATTCGCTCAACCCGTCCGAAATCATCGCCCTCATCAAACGCGAGCGCATCTCGGTAGTCGCCGCCGTGCCGCGACAACTCGAAACTCTGCGTGAGAAGATCGCAAACGATTACGCGTCGCGTGGCGAGTTGGAGAGGTTTCGACGGCGATTCGAGTCATCCGAGGGCAAACATTTTCTGAGGCGCTGGTTGATCTTCCGCGACGTTCATCGTCTCTTTGGCTGGAAGTTCTGGGCGTTCGTGTCGGGCGGCGCGACGCTGGATGAAGAGACTGAAAATTTCTGGCAGCGGCTGGGATTCGCGGTTGTGCAAGGCTACGGGATGACCGAGACGGCGTCGCTCGTGACGGTAAGCCATCCGTTCAAGGTCAAACACGGCTCGATCGGAAAGGCGCTCCCCGGGCAGGAACTGAAGTTGGACGCGAGCGGCGAGATACTGGTGCGCGGCGCTAACGTCTCGGCGGGTTATTGGCGAGGCGCTGACCGTACGGGGGCAGGCGATGAGGAGTGGCTACGAACCGGCGATGTGGGCGAGATGGACGCCGAAGGGAACATCTTTTTCAAAGGCCGCAAAAAAGACGTGATCGTCACCGCCGCCGGGTTGAACATATACCCGGACGACCTGGAGGCCGCGCTCAATCGCCAGCCCGAGGTCAAAGCAAGTTGCGTCGTCGGCGTCGAAGGCCCCCGTGGGCCTGAACCGATGGCCGCGCTGATTCTGCGCGATGAGAACGCAGACGCCGCCGAAGTCGTCAGACGCGCCAACGCTCAGCTCAGCCAGCCGCAACATATACGTCGCTGGTTCATCTGGCCCGAAGCGGATTTCCCCCGCACCCAGACGCGCAAAGTCCGAAAGCCGATTGTCAAAGAAGCGGCCCTGGCCAGAACATCCGAAACGCCGACCGCGGCGCCGGCTTCGACCAGGGATTCATCGCTCGTCGAATTGATCGTCTCGATCAGCGGCGACCCGTCGACGTTGAATAACCGGCCGGACGCGAAGGCGAACCTGAGCGCCGATCTGAAGCTCGATTCGCTTGGACGCGTCCAATTGCTCGGAGCGCTCGAAGACCGCTACCAAATAGAGCTCGACGAAGCCGCGCTGACGCCGGAGACTACGCTCGGCGACCTCGAGCGGATGATCCATGAGGGGCGGCGCATTGAAGGCGCGGCGGAGTATCCTTATCCGAAATGGTCACTCCGATGGCCTATCAACTGGCTTCGTTCTCTGGCTTTCTATCTACTCGTCGCGCCGTTCGTTTACGTGATGTGCTGGCCGCGCGTCCGTGGCAAAGAGCGATTGCGCGATTTGCGCGGCCCGGTTTTGTTCATCGCCAATCACATCTCGATGGTCGATGCCGGGATGATTCTCTTCTCGCTGCCGTTTCGGTTCAGGCGCAGATTGGCAATCGCGATGGGCGGCGAACGGCTGCGAGGATTGCGTCGCGGACTCGAAGGCGAAAATTGGTTCGGACGGATGTTGGATCGGGTGAAATACCTGCTGGTGGTGATCGTCTTCAACGTCTTCGCCCTGCCGCAGAAGAGCGGATTCCGCCGAGGCTTCGCTTTCGCCGGAGAGGCGGTGGATCGGGGTTACAATGCGCTCGTCTTTCCCGAAGGGCGCACGACCGAAGACGGGCGAATGAATCCGTTTATGAGCGGCACGGGGCTACTGGCCGCGAATCTGGAACTGCCGGTCGCGCCGATCAAGATCGAAGGGTTGTTCGATCTGACCCGACAGCGCCGCTACTTTTCGCGCCCAGGAACAGTGACCGTGACTTTCGGCGAACCCGTGACGTTCGAGCGCGGAACCGATCCAGATCTGATCACTAAAGAGCTTGAAGAGCGGGTGCGGGCGCTCTGAAAATGAAGCTAAGAAACGTCAATTGACCATCGCGTTTCTTCTCCATAAAATGCGGTTGCATCTCTTATGACACAAGCAGTTACAGATCGCGCGATCGAGTTGGCCGCAGGGTTGGCCGAAGCGGCGAAGGGCTTTTACCAGCGAGGCTGGGCGCTCGGCACGAGCGGCAATTTCAGCGCCGTGGTCAGCCCGGAACCGCTGCGCCTTGTGATCACGTCAAGCGGAGTTGATAAGGGGCGGCTGACGACCGATCAGTTCGTGCAGGTCGACGGCGATGGCAAAGTCGTCGCGGGCGAAGGGCGTCCGTCGGACGAGACGAAGCTACACTTGACCATCGTTCGCCATCGGCCGGCGATGGCCGTGCTGCACACGCATTCTGTCTGGAGCACTACGCTCTCCGCTTTGTCGATCAATGACAGCGGGATCGAGATTGCGGGCTTCGAGATGCTCAAAGGTCTGGCAGGTGTGGGCACGCACGAGCACCGGGAGTGGCTGCCGATCTTGGACAATTCGCAGAATATGGACGAACTCGCGCGCGAGTTGGAAGAAATTCTCCGCCATCG
>DATEMG010000500.1:0-11054 GCA_035275805.1 Blastocatellia bacterium | reverse complement strand
TCGAACAGCCCGACCGCACGTTGACGCTGCGCACGCTCGGCCGGGTGCAATCCCCCGCCGACTTCAACAATATCGTGGTCGCCAACCGCGATGGCTATCCGATCAAGATCTCCGACATCGGTCACAGCGAAGACGGCGTCGAGGACGAATTGACCGCCGGACGATTGAACGACAAGCCCGCGCTGCTGCTGGAGGTGCGCCGGCAGTCGGGCACGAACACCGTGGACATCGTCAACGCCGTTAAAGCGCGGCTGGCCGAGTTGAAGAAAGGTTTGCCGGCCGGCTACTCGCTCGACGTCGTCCGCGATCAATCCATCTTCATCCTCGCCTCATTCCACACGATCCGCGAGCATCTGATCCTCGGCTCGCTGCTGGCGGCGCTGGTCGTGCTTCTCTTCATGCAGAACGTCCGCGCGACGATCATCGCGGCCATCGCCATCCCGACCTCGATCATCTCGACCTTCGCGGCGATGGATTTCGCGGGCATCACGCTCAACGCCCCGTCGATGCTCGGCCTGACGCTCTCGGTCGGCATCGTTATTGACGACGCGATTGTGGTGCTCGAAAACATCTTCCGGTACATAGAGGAGAAGGGCTTCAATCCGTTCGACGCGGCGATCGAGGCGACCCGCGAGATCGGACTGGCGGTCATGGCGACGACGCTCTCGCTGGTGGTGATCTTCCTGCCGGTCGGTTTTATGCAGAGCATGCCCGGACGATTCTTCAAGAGCGTGGCGCTGACCATGTCGTTCGCGATCATGGTCTCGCTGCTCGTGAGCTTCACTCTGACCCCGATGCTCAGCGCGCGATTGCTCAAGCGTTTGAAGCGCAAGTCGGAAGAGGCGCCGCCTGAAGGCCGCGCCGCGGACATCGCTCCAGGCATCCAGGCGGTCGAGAAGTCGTCGTGGATCATGCGCTTTCTGGATCGCTGGTATACCAGGGCTCTAACCTTCTCGCTGCGTCATCGCATTCTCGTGACCCTGGTCGCGGTCCTCGTCGTCGGCTCGCCGTGGCTTTTCGCGAAGTACATCGGGCTCAACTTCTTCCCGGTGGACGATCAGGACGAATTCGAGGTCTCGCTGCGCGCGCCTGAGGGCACGTCGCTGCAGAAGACGCTGGAGATTTCGCAACAGGTCGCCGCCAGCGTTCGCGGACTCAAGCACATCAGCTACACGCTGACGACCATCGGCGGAGACCAGCAGCGGACGCAGAACCTTGCGAGCATTTACGTGAAGCTGACGCCGCTGGCCGACCGCCCGATTTCGCAGTTCGTGATCATGGGGCAGGTGCGTGAGCAGGTGCTGCCGAAGTTCGCCTCGTACAACCTGCGGCCGATAGTTTCGCCGGTTGCGGCCATCAGCGGAGGCGGCGGGCGCTTCAACGTCGACATATCCTTCATGCTGCGCGGCCCGAATCTGGAGAAGCTCGATCAGTATTCGCAGCATCTGCTCAACAAGCTCAAGGCGATGCCGGGCGTGGTGGACGCCGACTCGTCGCTGATCGTGGGCAAGCCGGAGTTGCGCGCGGCGATCGACCGGCAGAAAGCGTCCGACCTCGGCGTCAACGTAGCCGACGTCGCGCAGAGTTTGCGGTTGCTGGTCGGCGGCGATCAGGTCTCGACCTACAACGAGAACGGCGAGCAGTACGAAGTTCACGTCAGGGCGAGTGAGAATTTCCGCACCGATCCGAACGGCATCAACAAGTTGAACGTGCCGTCACAACGGCTCGGCAGCATCGGCGTGGACAATATCGTGAAGACGCAGGAAGCGGCCGGCCCAACGCAGATTGAACGCAACGGGCGGCAGCGGCAGGTGATGCTCACAGCCAACCTCAGGCCGGGCTTCTCGCAGAGCGCGACGCTCACCCAACTCAATAACGAAGTCAAAGCGATGAATTTGCCGCCCGACTACGTCGCCGGCGTGGCCGGCTCCAGCAAAGAGCTCCAGCGCACGGGGCGAGGCTTCCTAATGGCGTTCCTGCTGTCGTTCATCTTTATGTACATCGTGCTGGCGGCGCAGTTCGAATCGTTTATCCATCCGGTGACGGTGCTGCTGGCTTTGCCACTGAGCCTGCCGTTCGCGCTCATCTCGCTGCTCATCGCCGGTCAGGCGTTCAATATGTTCACGATGCTCGGACTGCTGGTGCTCTTCGGGATGGTCAAGAAGAACTCGATCCTGCAGATCGACCACGCGAACGGCTTGCGCGCGAAGGGGATGGAGCGCCACGAGGCGTTGGTCCAATCCAGCCGCGACCGTTTGCGCCCGATCCTGATGACGACCATCGCCTTCGTCGCCGGCATGTCCCCGCTGGCGTGGAGCAGCGGCCCCGGCGCCGGCATCAACCGTTCGACCTCGGTCGTCGTCATCGGCGGGCAGACGCTGTGTTTGCTTTTGACGCTGCTGGTGACGCCGGTCGCGTATTCGATCTTCGACGATTGGGTCAACTCGCCGGTCTGGGGCCGCATCGCCGCGCGCTGGGGAATGTTGACAGAACGGCTGCGGCAAAAGGTCGCGACCGCCGCGTCGTCGTTTTTAGGATTGTTTGGCAAGTGACGACAGCGCTGCGCGAAGGCGGGGCAAACTCCCTGGGAGCGCAGGCATCCTTGCCTGCCAGCTTCGGCCAGTCGGTCATTGCCAGAAACCAAGCAGGCAAGGATGCCTGCGCTCCCAGGGAATTTGCCCTACTCTGTTTTGAGGAGAACAAATGCCACTTTTCTTGACCGAACAAGACGTAACGAATTTGCTGACGATGGAAGATACGCTCGCCGCCGTCGAAGCCGTCTTCAAAGCCCAGGCTGTGGGGAACGCGACGAACGAGCCTCGTCGGCGTCTGCGGGCGGGCGGCGCGGTGTTGCAGGTGATGAGCGGGGCCGTCGCGAATTTCGGGGAGTACAAAGGCCTGCTTGGGCTGAAGTCCTATGTGGTCACTGGCGCCAAGGCGCGATTCTACGTCAACCTCTACGACGCGGCATCGGGCGAAATGATCGCGCTCATTGAAGCGGACAAACTCGGGCAGATGCGAACGGGCGCGGCCAGCGGCGTCGCGACGAAGTATCTCGCCCGCGCCGGGGCGAAGACCGTCGGCGTTTATGGGACTGGCTGGCAGGCGCAGAGCCAGCTCGAAGCCGTGTGCGCGGCGCGCGAGATCGAGAGCGTCAAGGTCTACAGCCGGTCACCGGAGAATCGCGAGCGCTTCTGCCGGGAAATGAGCGCGCGGCCAGGCGGCGTGAATATCGCGCCGGTTGAAAGGCCGGAAGAAGCCGCCGACGCCGACGTCATCGTCACGATCACCACCTCTCGCGAGCCTGTGTTGCAAGGCGCATGGCTAAGGCCGGGGACGCACGTCAACGCCGCCGGCGGCAATTCGGTTTTGCGACGGGAACTGGATGACGAGGCGGTAAGGCGCTCCTCGTTCATCGCGGTCGACTCGATTGACCAGGCGAAGATCGAGGCCGGCGAACTGGTCACGGCGGTCGAAAAAGGCTTGTTGACGTGGGAGCGCGTCAGGGAATTGCGTTACGTCGTCAACGGAGATATGCGCGGGCGGACGGGCGACGATCAGATCACGCTATTCAAATCGCTCGGCGTCGCCATCGAGGACGTGGCGACCGCCGCCGTTTTATATCGAAAAGCGAAAGAACAGAACGTGGGGAAGGAATTCTGACTATGAAGAATCAAAAGGGAAAAATGATTCCCAATCTATTAACTGTCATTTTATTGATCGCCCCGATTTCGTTCGGGCAAGACAATCCGCAGTCCCCCACTCCAAATCCGCAAACAGACGTCCGGGTCGGCGTTAATCCGTCGAAGCGCGTCACCCTGACGCTGCGCGACGCGATGACGATGGCGCTCGAAAACAACCGCGATATCGAGGTCGAGCGCCTGAACGTGCAGATGAACGAATTCGATCTGCGCGCGGCCGGAGGGGCTTACGACCCGACGCTGGCGACGACGTTATTTTACGACCGCCGTTCGATCCCGGCGACTTCGATCTTCGCCGCCGACAAGACCGACAACCTGATCGGCTCGGCCACGTTCACGCAGCGAATGCCGTGGCAGGGAAGCAGCCTGACAGGGGGGTTCGACAACAACCGCGCGACGACCTCGAATCCGTTCAACGACCTTAACCCGCAATACACGACCAATCTTAACTTCACGTTCACGCAGCCGCTGTTCCGGAACCGGACGATCGATTTCACGCGCCGCCAGATCAGGATTTCGAAGAAGCGCCTGGACATCTCCGATAGCCAGTTCCGCCAGCGCGCGATCGAGATCATCGCCCAGGTTCAGCGCGCTTACTGGGACCTGGTTTTCGCGCGGCGCGACCAGGAAATCAAACGCGAATCGGTCGAACTGGCCGAGACGCAGCTCGAACACAACGAGCGGCTGGTCGAGGCCGGGACCCTGGCGAAATCGGACATCATCTCGGCGCGCGTCGAACTCGAACGCCGCAAGGACGAGGCCGAGGCCGCCGTGGACGCGATCCAGCGCGCGGAGAACGCGCTCAAGGCGCTGATGGCGCGGGCCGGGGACGGCGAGACATGGCAATCGGAGCTTGTCCCGGTCGAACAGCCGCAGATCGAGCCGAGCGCCTCGTTGCCACTTGAAGACGCGCTCAGACTCGCGGCCAAGAACCGGCCCGAGATGGAGCAGTATAGGCTGCGCGGCGAACTAAACAAGATCGACAACGAATACATGCGCAACCAGACCAAGCCTCAGATCGATTTCTTCGCGACTTACGGCGCGGTCGGATTGGCAGGCGCTCAACGCGCCGCCGCCAATCCGATCACCGCCAGCAATGCGGCGCTCTTCGCGCGCGTCAACCAGCTCTCCGCCCTGTCCGGACTGCCTTCGCTGCCGGCCGTTGGATTCGGGGCGACGCCGGAGGCTCTGATCGGCGGCTACGGGCAGAGCTTACATAACCTGCTGAAGAATGAATTCCGCTCGTGGCGCTTCGGATTGAACATCAATCTGCCGCTCCGCAATCGCACGGCCGAAGCCAATCTCGGGCGGTCACTGGCCGAAGGCAAACAGATAGAAGCCCAGCGCCAGAAGACCGAGCAATCGATCGAGGTCGAAGTGCGCAACGCGCTGCAGGCGGTCGAGACGGCGAAGAGGCGCGTGGACGCCGCTAAGAACTCACGGGTCAACGCCGAACTCCAATACCAGAGCGAACAGCGCAAATTCGACGCCGGTCAATCAACCAACTTCTTCGTGCTCGACCGCCAGAACGCGCTCTCGTCCGCGCGTGGGCGCGAGTTGCGCGCCATGACCGATTACACAAAGGCGGTCGCCGAGCTTCAGCGCGCGCTCTCGACGACGCTGTCGAGCAATAATGTTGCGGTGAAGTGACGGCTTTGGGAATGCGGAATGCGGAATGCGGAATGCGGAATGTTGATTCCGAATCTGCTGCATGGAACCGCAAGCTGCGAAACTGCGATAGAAATATTCTTTATTCCGCATTCCGCATTCCGCATTCCCAAAGACAGCCAGTTCGCCGGACGACATTTATAGGACAACCGTCAGCCTGGAGTGTTAATATCTTGCTTTGTCAATAACTTTAAATCGTCTTTTTGAAGGAGCGAGATTTAACTATGGCCGAAGAGAACCAGGGTAGTTTCAAGGTTACCGACCGCCGTTTATTCAACCCCGACGGCACACTTCGTGATGACGCGTTGATCGAAGAAGCCGCGCCAGCGCCGCCGCCCGAGCCCGGCGCCGCCGCCAGCCCCAGCTCAGCGCAACCCCAGGGGCAATTCGCTGCGGCCACCGCGCCCGAACTCCAGTCCGAGCAGGAGGACGCGGAGCCTGAACGCACTATGTTCAATGAATTCCTGATGGGCATCGCTTCTTCCGCCTTCATTTACCTGGGACTCGTGGAGCACCCCGCCACAGGGCGCCGACAGGTGGATATGACGGCCGCGAAGGAATCAATTGATATGCTGTTGATGTTGCGCGAAAAGACCAAAGGCAACCTCACGCGCGGCGAAGAGAAATTCTTCGACGATCTGCTCTCCGACTTGAAAATGCAGTATGTCACGATGAGGCGGTAGCGGGGAATGGGGAGTGGGGAGTGGGGAGTGGGAAGAGTCAATCTACTCACGAGTCGCCATTCCCCACTCCCCACTCCCCACTCCCCATTCCCCACTCCCTACTCCTTATGCGAATCACTTTTCTCGGAACAGGGACGTCGGTCGGCGTGCCGATGATCGGATGCGATTGTGAAGTTTGTCTCTCGGACGATCCGCGCGATAAGCGCCTGCGCACCGGCCTGATGGTGGAAAACGACGGGCGTCGCATGGTGATTGACGTTTCAGCTGATTTTCGCCAGCAGGCGCTGCGCGAAAAAATCGATCGGCTAGACGCGTTGTTGATCACGCATTGCCACGCCGACCACGTCTTCGGCCTCGACGACATTCGCCCGATCAATTTCCGGCGCGGCCCCGTCCCGGTTTACGGGAGCGAGGACACGTGGCGGGGGTTGCGGCGCATCTTCTCTTACATATTCGACCGCGAACACGTCGGCGGGGGGCTGCCGCAACTCGTTCCGCACGTGATCGAAGGCGCCTTTGAAACCTGCGGGCTGTGGGTCACTCCGGTCCCGGTCGTTCACGGCAAAGGCGAAGTCACCGGCTTCCGCTTCGGCGACGCTCGCGCGCAGGCCGCGTTCATCACCGATTGCAACCTGATTCCCGACGAATCGTTGAAAAAACTGCGCGGCCTCGAATTGTTGATCATCGACGCGCTGCGCTACAAACCGCACCCGACGCATCTGCATGTCGAGCAGTCGCTGGCCTACATAGCCGAACTGAAGCCGCGCCGCGCGCTGCTGACTCACATCGGACACGACATCAAACACAATGAGGCGAGCCGGCGGTTGCCTGAGAATGTGGATCTTGCTTACGATGGGCTGAGCGTTGAACTCTGAGCGCGACAGGAGGTAAGTATAAAAATGTCACTTCCCGTAATTTTCGGCCTTTCGTTGGCTCTTTTGGCGCCATCCGTGGGCTGTAACGGCGCCGGATATTCGGACCGGGCTGTAATTCCTCAGGACATTCCCCGGGATTTGAAGATCACTCTTGAAAGGACTGAGTGTTTTGGGTTTTGCCCGGTTTACAAGCTGACGATCACCGCCGACGGGTCGGTGGTATTTGAAGGCCGCCGTTTTGTTAAGCAAGAAGGGGCGCAGATAAAGAGCTCCGTTAGCCCGGAGCGACTCAAACAGTTGATGGCGGAGTTCGACAGAGTGAACTTCTTCTCTCTGGAAGACGACTATTCGGAGATTCGACTTTC
The DNA here is from genome assembly GCA_035275805.1 of Blastocatellia bacterium. Classification (GTDB taxonomy): domain Bacteria; phylum Acidobacteriota; class Blastocatellia; order RBC074; family RBC074; genus JAJVID01. The sequence goes on along the minus strand of DATEMG010000500.1, from coordinate 3,762 downwards.
GTGCCCGACTGACCAGCCGTCGGCTATCACCTCCATCAGGATTAATGGGAAATCGAAGACGGTCAATCACTACCTCGGATGTTTAGAGCCTAAGGCGCCCAAAGGCCTCACCGAGCTGGAAAACAAAATAGATGAGATTGTGAATACGGCGCAGTGGCTCCCTGATAAGAAGGAGCGATGAGAAGGCGCATCTGTCATTCATCGAAGATTCACCAACAATGAAAATCTTCCCAGGGATAGAACATGCTGAAATCCGGCGCCCCACTGTCCTGACGCTCGGGGTCTTCGACGGTTTGCATTTAGGCCACCAGGCGATCGTTCGAACCGTCGTCGAGCGCGCATTGCTCATCGGAGCGACCCCGACGTTGATTACTTTCGACCCGCACCCGCGGCAGGTGCTCAAACCCGAAACCGCGCCGCCGTTACTTCAAACCTTCAATCAGAAAATGGAAGGTTTGAGGCTGCTCGGCATCGAGCAGGTCGTCGTGCTCGAATTCAACCAGGAGTTGGCGGCGATGTTCGCCGAAGATTTTATTCAACGCTACATCGTTGACGCTTTGCGGGCGCGTGAAGTCTATCTGGGCAAGGGGTTCGCCTTCGGGCACGAGCGGCGCGGCAACATCGAGATGCTGAAATGGATCAGCCGTCAATTCGGGTTTTATGCCGCCGAAGTTCCCGAGGTGCAAATGCGCGGGCGGCGGATCAGCTCGACGATGATCAGAATGTTGCTTAAGGCGGGTCGCGTCAATCTGGCGCGCCGCATGCTCGGGCGGCCCTACGGCATCGAAGGGATGGTCATCCAGGGGCGCGGGATCGGGCGCAAATTCCTTTTCCCCACGGCCAACCTGGAGCTTCAAAACCGCGTGCTGCCGGCCGACGGCGTTTATGTCACGCTGGCCCTTGTAGACGGCGTCTGGCGGCGGAGCGTGACCAACATCGGCAAACGCCCGACGCTCGGCGCCGAGGCCGAATCTAAGGTCGAGACGCACCTGATCGATTTCGACGACGACCTCTATGGAAGGACGATTCGCGTGCGGGTCCTTCACCGGCTGCGGGGCGAGAAGAAATTCTCCGGGATAGACGAGCTTCGCGCGCAGATCGCGCGCGACCGGAATAGGGCGGTTCGCTTCTTCAATTCCCGGGTCGCCGCACGCAACCTGGACTTCGCTTGAGTCGTATTAAGGTCTGTAGGTCGTATAAGTAGAGACGCAAAATCTTGCGTCTCTACAGTCGCATGATAGGATGTCGCTTGTTAATGTTTATTGCGCCTGAATTAATGAAATGGAACCGTTAATAGTCCCTCAACAGATTCAAACCGACGGCCGGCCCCAAAACGGGTCGCTGCCTGACGGCGACGGCGCGTTGCTGATCGAAGCCGCGCCTGCGGCCAATATCGCGCATTTCAACGCGGGCGCCCAGGTCAAAGGCCACGGCGTTCGCGGTTGGCTGCGCGCATTTCACATCATCTTCACATTCGCGCTTTATCAGCTTTTTGTTTTCGTTTACCACCGCGGGTGGTTCCTCGGCAAAAAAGACGAATCGGAAGAGCGGCATTTGCAATGGCAGGCCCAATGGATCAGCCGGCGGTTGCTGAAACTCGGCCCGACATTCATCAAGATCGGCCAAGCGGTTTCGACGCGCGCCGACCTGCTGCCGCTAGCCTACGTCAAAGAGCTGAGTAAATTACAGGACAGCGTGCCTCCGTTCCCACACGACGAGGCGATGCGGATCGTCGAGCGCGAATTGGGAAGGACGGTTGACGAGCTTTACGCCGAAATCGGTTCGTGGCCGATAGCCGCCGCGTCGCTCGGACAGGTATATCGCGCGCGGCTGCATTCGGGCGAGACCGTGGCGGTCAAAATTCAGCGCCCCCGCCTCGAAGATGTAATCAATTTCGATCTGGCAGTGCTGCGCAGCATCGCGCGCTTCATGGGCCGCTTCCCGAAACTCGTGCGCGGCGTCGATTGGGAGGGAACGCTGAATGAATTCGCCGCGACGATCTTCGAAGAGATGGATTACGTTCAGGAGGGCCACAACGCCGAGACTTTCCGCGCGCATTTCAAAGGCTGGCGCGAGATTTACGTGCCGGTGATCCATTGGTCGCACGTCAGCCCGCGCGTGCTGACGATGGAGTTCATAGAAGGAACCAAAGTCCTGGACGTGCAGACGTTGACCGAGCGCGGCATAAACCCGCCGGACGTGGTCAAGCTGATCGCGCGGACGTACCTCAAGCAGCTTCTCGAAGACGGCTTCTTCCACGCCGATCCCCATCCGGGGAATTTGCGGGTGATGAATGACGGGAGACTGGCCTTCTTCGATTTCGGGATGGTCGGGCGCATCACGCAGCGGATGCAGAGCCTGATGATCGACGCCTTCTTCCACATCGTCGAACGCGACGTGAAGGGCCTGACTCAGGACATGATCAACCTCGACTTCCTGTCTAAAAATGTAGACCGGGACTCTATACGGCTCGTGGTTGAAAAGCTCTTCTCGGATTACCTGAACCTGAAACTGGGCGAAGTCCGCTTCAGGGAATTGACATACGAGCTGGCCGACGTGGTCTACGAATATCCGTTCAGGATACCGGCGAATTTCACCTACGTGATGCGCGCCATTATGACGCTCGAAGGCATCGGGCTAACGCTCGACCCGAACTTCAGCTTCTTCGACGTGGCCAAGCCTTACGCCAAAGAGTTCATGCTCAAACGCGAAGGCCGTCAATTCCGCGACATGCTGATCAAGAAGCTGCTTTACGGCGAGAATCACGAAATCCAGTGGGACAAGATGTGGAAGCTGGCGAAAATCGCGGTCAGGATGGCTTACGAGAACTGGGTCGCGCCTCTATCGCGATGACGGTATGACGACGTTTACTCAAAGGGTGACGCGCCTGCCCAGGCTGGGCGTCGGGCTTTCGGGCGAGTTCGACATCGCCGCCAGGGGCATTGACGCCTGCCGCATGAAGGAGCGCTATCCCGACCTGATTCACTTCTACGAATACGGCGCCGACCTGGAACGCGGCCTTGATGACGGAGTTCGCCGGTGGGCTGCGTTGGGGCTGCCGACGACCTATCACTTCCTCGACATCAACCTCGAAGAGAAACTCGACCTCGACCGCCGCTGGCTCACGCGGAGCAAAGAACTTGCCGAAGAAATCAACGCTTCGTGGCTTTGCGGCGACGCCGGCCGGTGGCACTTCGGTTTGCGTGAGCGCGGGCACGGGATGCTCATGCCTCCCATCCTCTGCCGCGAGTCGGTGGTTGAAACCGCGGAGAACATCCTTCAGATTGAATCCGAGACCGGAATGTTTTGCCTGCCCGAAAATCCTCCGTCGGTGATATACCTCGGCGACTTGCACATCCTAGAATACTTCGCGATGGTCGCCGAGCGGGCCGATTGTGGACTCCTGCTCGATTGCGCCCATCTGGCGATTTTCCAGCAGACTCGAAATCTCACGCCGCTCGCCGCGCTCGACAATTTTCCACTGGACCGCGTCGTCGAGATGCACGTCGCGGGCGGCTCGTACGCGGAAGTTGACGGCTACGGCTACATCGAAGACAACCACTCGCCCGAACCGTTGAGGGCGACGTGGGAGATCCTCGAATACGCCGTCCCGCGCGCGAAGAATCTGAAGGCCATCGTCTTCGAGTGCGAGCGCAACGCGCCGGAGGAGACTCTGGAAGTCTTCGCGCGGCTAAATTCGATCTTCCCAGTCGAGGCCGATCACTAAGCAGCAGTGGTTTAAGTCTCCCCGCCGCCGCAGCG
>DATEMG010000499.1:0-13120 GCA_035275805.1 Blastocatellia bacterium | reverse complement strand
ACGCGTTTTGCGTCGAGCAGGGCAGGTGGAGTCGTCGCGGCGGTGAAGCCGTGACGGCTTTCAGCGCGTCGGAAAATGGGCTTGCGTCAAAGGATTTGAAGATCGCGGCCAAGGCCAGGATGTCGCAGGGCGACGTGTGGGCGAACGTCAGCAAGACTCAGGAGAAGCTGGCGATGAATATGACCGTCACTTCATCTGCGCCGCCGGCGCCTGCAAGAGCCAGGCGCGGCGCGGGCGCCGGCGGAGGCAATCTGCGAATCGGCGGTGGGCGAATGACTGGCTCTGATTCTGTAGCGTCGGTCACCGATCGCGCCTCGCCTTCGAGTCTGCAACTTACGCTTGAAAACAAGCTGGTGAAAGACACGGCCAAGGATTATGTCAAGAATCTCTCTTCGATCATCAACGGAAAGCGGGACGTGGTCGGATTCGTATTTGCGATCAACGGCCAGATCAACAGCGCCGACGTCTATTCGTCGAACGCGCTGTTTGCGAAGTTGTGGCCGAAGATGATCGAAGCGAGCGCGATTGAAGCCATCGCCGAATTGAAAGCCGAGGAGAAGTCCCGGCCGGTGGACGTGAGCGCCATAAAGGCTTTTCTGCGGGAATCTCACGCCGGCAAGGCCGAAACAAAGAAAGTGACGGCGCGAACGAGTGTGGTCAAATCTGAAACCGGGAAGAACCTGTTTTTTGAAACTCGTGACAGTAGCCGGAAGGACAAGTGGGTTCACCGAAACTACATAACCAAATGAGCGGGACTGCCACGACTCGTGGCACATCGGAGTCGCCGCCCGAACGTCAGAAGACGGACGGTCGGGCGGCAGACCGCCGACGCCATTATTTCAATTGAAGCGAACGCGCGATCTGGTCGGTTTGGTTGCGCAGCGTGCCCAGGGTGTTGCGCCTGCCGGTGAATTGCAGCACGTAGATCGTCTTCTCGTTCGCGCGAACATAATAGACGCGTCCGGTGAAGGGCTGTCCCGCCGCGTTCTTGTAATCGTAAGAGAGAAGCGCGCCTGTCCTGGTCCCGCCGAGCAGGAATTTTTCAATGGAGATTTTGTCGTAACTGGGCGCGAATCGGACGCGATCCTGTTCGTCCTGGGCGGCGTAAGTCATCGGCTCGGTGTCGGGGGCGACTTCGGCGACTCTGATCTTGAGCGCGCCATTTTCGCGCACTTTGTAGACGATGTTTACCTCGTTGCGGCCGAGTCCGTCGGTGCTGACCACTCCCAGCCAGCCGGTGGGCAGGTTCAGGGTATATTTGCCTTCCGGGTCTTCAAAGGCCTCGGTCTGGGCGAAGGCGCAGATGGCGCCCAAAGACACAGACAAAAACAACAGCAAGCAAAAACGATTCAGGCCTGTCACGATGCGCTTTCCTTCCAATTGATTTTTGCGCGCGATGAGGGATCGGTCATCGCGCGGAATTCTTTTCCGTCCAGGGTCTGAACGATGAGTTCGCGTTGGATTGCAACCAGACGATCGACGCCGATAGAGGCCGCCTCGATCATCAGGTCCATCATCTCGCGGTCGAAAGGCTCGGTCTCTGCGGTGCCCTGGATCTCGACGAATCGCCCGTCGGCGGTCCTCACGACGTTCATATCGACTTCGGCCGCAGAATCTTCGCTGTAATCGAGATCGAGCAGAACGCGCTCTCCGACCACACCCACGCTGATCGCCGCGACGTAATCGCGCAGCGGTGGGCGCGCGATCTTTCCCGCCTCCATAAACCTGTTCAAGGCCAGCGCGAGCGCGACGAAGCCGCCGGTGATCGAGGCCGTGCGCGTCCCGCCGTCCGCCTGGATCACGTCGCAATCGATGGTCACGGAGCGTTCGCCGAGGGCGGCCATGTCTACGATCGAGCGCAAGCTGCGCCCGATCAGGCGTTGGATTTCGTGCGTGCGCCCCGAAGGGCCGCCCCGGCCTGTTTCTCGCGGCATGCGGTTTTCGGTCGCGCGCGGCAGCATCGCGTATTCCGCCGTGACCCATCCCACGCCCTTGTTTTTCAAGAACGACGGCACTTTCTCTTCGACTGTGGCCGTGCATAATATGCGCGTTTCGCCCATCTCAATCAGCGCCGCCCCTTCGGCATGTTTCGTATATCCGGTCATTATTCGCACGGGGCGTATATCAAGCGGCTGGCGCCCGTCCTTACGCGAGTCATTCTGGTTTGAGTTTGTCATTTCCCCATACTTCCACCGCCTCAAGATGGTCGAGAGGCTCTTCCAAAATCCTTTCCGCGATCCGATGGAACCTGCCGGCCGCGTCTGTTACGTAAAACCGGCATACCCCCGCGTTCGTCGATTCCGCCGTTGGCATTAAAGGATCATTTAATAATCCGTGTCTTTCCAGCAATTGCGCAGTCTCTTCCGCAGTGGCTTCGGCGGAATCGACCAGCGTGACGCTACCTCCGTCTGTCGCGCCGATTGTGGACTTGATCACTGATTTAAGCAAAGGATAATGCGTGCATCCGAGCACCAGAGTGTCAATCCCTTCCTTGCGGAACGGGGCGAGATATTGCTCGGCGACCATGTGGGCGATCTGAGAATCGGTCTCCCCCTCTTCGACTAGCGGCACGAACAGCGGGCAGGCGCGCGAGAAAATTTCAACTTCCCGGTCAGGGCTGGCTTCGCGGATGGCGCGCTCGTAAGCCCCGCTTTCGACTGTGGCTTCAGTGGCGATCACGCCGATCCGCCCGTTTCGCGTCACGCGCGTGGCCATCCTCGCCCCCGGCCCCAGCACGCTAAGCAGCGGCAAATCGAACTTGGCCCTCAGGCGCTCGCGCGCCATCGCCGAGATCGTATTGCAGGCGACGACCAGCATCTTCACGCCCTTGCGCGCCAGAAAGCCCGCGTCTTCGACCGCGTATCGCTCAATTGTCCTGCGCGATTTCATCCCGTAAGGCACGCGCGCCGTATCGCCGAGGTAGATCACGTTTTCGTGGGGCAACCGTTTCCGCACCGCGCGCAAAACCGTCAGCCCACCAACGCCGGAATCGAAAATGCCGATCGGGAGAGAACTCATTTTGATTAATGGAGGTGACCGGAATTGAACCGGTGTCTGGCAGCCGTCATCGAAGGAATCTACATACTTAGCCGCTTCGCTTCTATTTTCATTCCGGCGCGGTAGCAGAAGCGGCGAAGAACCGCGCCGAAACTATGCCAGATTGATCTCGCCCTCAGACTCTGACCTGCGCCCGAGAGCCAGCCTATAAAGTCGACGCTCGACATCGCGCCCATAGGCGAGGCGCGAGCGAACGGGCTGTGCCACTAGCGTTTAAACTAGGCAGCCATTGCGAGTTCAGTGTTCGCAATTAAAGTTTGCCTGCAGTTTACGGGTTACAAGCTTCCCGGTATGCATCCGTCGCCTCAGGTCTCCCATCGAAACCAATGCACCCCCGAAGGTTTACACATTTCAGCGTACGTGAGAAAGTTTACCGAGCCTGTCTGAGTAGTGTCAAGAAGGGGATTTTGCAAAATGATCGTTCAGGTCGCGTTTGCAAAAGAATCGTTATGTCGCGACGAGCGATGCCTGAAACAATAGAACCAGACATGATTGACAGGATTTTTCAGGATTTTGTGAATTAAGCTGAATCCTGAAAAATCCTGTCAATCATGTCTGGTTTCGGGGAGGGCTATATGCCCACAAAGCGCGTATCTACATTAAATGAGGCGACAATGGAGATTGCCCGGAATTGAATGATGGACATGAAATCTATCTCTTCCCTGATCTGCGCTCCAATTACGGAGGTCGCTCCTGACTCATTTCTTACCATGATTCACGAGGCCGAGCAGGTCGCTGACGCGATTGAACTCCGCTTCGACTACTTGACAGCCGAATCTCTGCCGAAATTGATCGTTGAGTTGCCTTCGCACATTGCGCGCGTCAGCAAACCATTGATCTTCACTTTCCGCCCGCGCGAACAGGGCGGCAAACGCGATTTGAGTTTGCAAGACCGCCGCGATTTCTGGCGCGGGTTGCCGCCGGAGATCGTTAATTCAATCGGCTACGCTGATTTCGAGTTCGACCTGGTCGAAAGCTTCGCAGGTGAGATGCCGCCCGCGCCGTGGGAGAAGATCATCTGTTCATGGCACGATTTTGCGGAGACTCCGCATGACCTGATCGCGCGTTATGAACTGATGGCTGGCACGCCCGCCGCCGTTGTCAAAATCGCCGCGCAAGCGAACCGCATCGGCGATTGTCTGCGCGTCTTCGAATTGATCGAACACTCAAGGGGCAGGAAGCCTGTGATCGCGCTGGCGATGGGCTTGCCGGGACTGATGACACGAGTCCTGGCGCCTGCGCGCGGCGCCGTCCTCACTTTCGGCTCGCTCCGTCGCGGGGCCGAGAGCGCCGCCGGGCAACCGACCGTCGCCGAACTGCGCGACCTTTACCGGGTCAAACAAATCTCGCGCGAGAGCGAGATTTTCGGCGTCATCGGCAATCCAGTGGGCCATTCGCGCTCACCGCTGATGCACAACGCGGCGCTCAAGGCTTTGAACCTCGACGGAGTCTATCTGCCGTTCGAGGTCGATGACGTAGGCTCGTTCGTATGCGACTTCGTTCATCCGAAGACCAGAAAGTCGGACTGGAACCTGCGCGGATTGAGCGTGACGATTCCGCACAAACTCACCGTCATTCCATATCTCGATTTCGTCGACGCGACGGCCCGCAGCGTTGGCGCGGTCAACACGGTCGTGGTCGAGGGCGAGGAACTGGGCGGCTACAACACCGACGTCGCCGGCGCGATGAAGCCGCTGGACGAAATGATAGACGTGCGCGTCGCGCGCGTCGCCGTGATCGGCGCGGGCGGCTCGGCCCGGGCTATCTGCCACGGCTTGAGTCGGCGCGGCGCCGAAGTGACGATCTACGCGCGCGATTTGAAGAAGGCCCAGCCGCTCGCCAATGAATTCAATACACAAATCGCGTCGCTCGAATCGTTCAAGGGCGAAGCGGAGGTCGTCATCAACTGCTCGCCGGTCGGAATGAGCGGTCCGAGCAAAGGCCTGAGCCTGATCAAAGCCGAATCGCTCGAAGGAGTGAAGCTGGTTTACGACCTGATCTACACGCCTGAAGAGACCGCGCTGCTGAGAGACGCCACGCGGGCCGGCTGCCGGACACTGGGGGGCTTGGCGATGCTGGTCGGGCAGGCGGCCGAGCAGTTCCGATTGTGGACTGGGTTGGAAGCTCCGGTCGATGTGATGTGGCAGGCTGCGAGAAGCGATTGGCCGTGAAAGGGCGCCTATATGGAATCCACTGATTTGGCCAGACGATTGTTGAACTGCTGGCGCGCGCCGGCGCATTCCCGATTACCGACTCGGCGCGTAAACGAGTCATCTCCACTTTGAGGTAAACCCATGCGAACAATCACATCAACAAAACAGAGGTTTCACCTGATCAGACCGCAAGTTTGCGTAGCCGCGCTGATCGCCTTGTTTGTCTTCGCGCCGCATTCACTTGCGACATCAATGTCGCAGTCTGAGGATCCCAAGGACAAAAAGCCCGCGCCGACGCCGCCAGCGGCGATACCTATGGGTACTGCTTCGCTAAGGCCGAAGGTCACCTACAGTGAAAAACCTAAATACACCGAAGAAGCCCGCGAAAATATGACGCACGGCATGGTAGTGCTGAACGTCGTCTTTCGCTCCAACGGAAAAATTTCCGACATCAGAGTCGTATATGGATTGCCTGACGGTTTGACCGAAAAGGCGATTGAGGCGGCCGTAAAGATCCGCTTTGAGCCGGCAATAAAGGATGGACAACCGGTCGATGTCCGCTTAAACCTTGAGTTCAAATTTATCATGGGTGACCTGGACGAAATGTCAATCCGCAAGATGCTGAGCAATGATTTTCCTCCCTTATCGGAGGAGGCTGTTCAGGCGATGGCCACGGTAATTTATAAGCGTGGCGACAGGGATACGGAAAAAGCATGGCGTTTTGCAAAACAGTGTCTAGAGAAGGGGGCGAGCAAACTTCCGCAATCAGAACAAGAAGAATTGACGAGTCTGACGCTTGAAGCGGTACGGGGACTGCATGAATCGCTTCAGCAGCTTTATCAAAAGCTCATGGAGAGATCGAAGACTGAACAGTTAACTGAAGACGTGAAGAAGCGGATGATGGAGATCCGCTTCAAAGGAATACCCATGCTGCCGGATGAGAAGCGCAGGCGCGCGGAGGCGCTTTACAACAAGGCGGCGACTCTTGGAACCGAGCTTCCCTTGAATCGGCGAGGATAACAGAATCTTTTTCTCTTGGCGCGAATAAACTTTCGCAGCGCGCGCGCCTGAATCGTCTATAGATTCTGACGCGCGCGCCATGATATCGCTTTTGTGTCGGTCATCCGGCCCAACCGGCGCAACCATCGCAAATTGGTTTTGAAGAGCCTTAGGTCCTCTGCCGGCCACTTTGCGCCAATTCCGCCAGTTGGATGTCCAGCGTCATGCGCTTCCCGTTTCGCACGATTTCCACCTGCACGCGGTCGCCTACATTTTTGCTGTTGAGCACACGGTCGAGATCGTCTTGCTGGTTGATTGTCTTCCCGTCGACCTTCGTGATGACGTCGCCCAGAGGGACAGTATAATCAGTGCCACGGATCGCGACCGCTTCGGCGTTTCGCATTCCGGCCTTATCGGCTCCCGACCCGGGAACGATTCTGATCACCATCAATCCCTCGCTTACCGGCAAATTGAGCGCCTGAATCAGCCGCGGCCCGAATCTGCTGAGTGGATACATTTCAACGATGCCCATTCGTGGCTTACGCACACGGCCATATGCCCTGATGTCTTCGATAACCTTCTTCGCCGTTTTGACCGGCACTGCGAAACCGATGCCGACCGAGCCGCCCGAAGGGCTGATGATCATTGTATTGATGCCGATCAGTCGTCCGTGCGAATCGAGCAGCGGGCCGCCCGAATTGCCATGATTGATCGCGGCGTCGGTCTGAATAGCGCCCTCGATCAGTCTGCCCGTGATTTCTGACTTCAACGGCCTGGCGAGTCCGGAAATGACGCCCCTGGTAAGCGTTCGGTCGAATCCGAACGGGTTTCCGATCGCCAGAACCTTCTGCCCGACAAACAACTCGTCGGAATTGCCGAGTTGCACAGGAGTCAACTCTGCAGCCGGCGCATCGATCTTGATAACTGCCAGATCATTGTCCGGGTCGCCGCCAAGAAGCTTCGCCTCATATTTCTTGCCGTTCGCAAGTGTGACATCAAGCTCCCTGGCCTCCTGTATCACATGGAAGTTGGTAAGGATGCGGCCTTCTTTATCCAGAATCGAGCCGGAGCCGGAGCCTTGCTGTGGAACTACGTTGAAAAAGTCTTGCACGTAGACGGTGGAAGTTACGTTGACCACTCCCGGGCTGACCGCGTCATAAACTTCGCGGTTGTTCTTCTCATCGGACGCCACCGACGGGTCGGTCAACGCGCGAATCTGAGTTTCTTCGGCCCCCTTTCCGGAATTCGCCCCCGCCGACCGTCCGAGCAGGGCGGAACCGAATCGGTCATAAATCAACACTCCGCTCGCGGCGAAGACCGCCGTGACGAGCGCGAGCGCGATAATTTGTTTGGCGGTTATTTGATAAGTAGCTTTCATCGCAATCTTTCTCCTTCATCGATCGATACTTATGGGTTTTATGACTGCTGTCGCATACAAATGAGATTACCCTTGCATCTTGTAAAAAGTTCCGAAAAAGCCCCCGTAGCACTTGCCGAAGACCACCCTGAAGGATTCAAATTACCATCGCCTGGCCCGATTCTGTTAAGAATGTAAAGTGATGTAGATTTATCAGCGGGAGAATTCCATATGACTCTCCGACTGCGACGACATTTTAGCATCCGAATCGCCTTATGCGCGGCCGCCCTCGCGTTTTTTGGAACCCTGCCCCTGGTCTGTCCAGCTCCGGCGGAATTTTATACGGTCCATTCGCAGGAGCAAGCAGGCCCAAAGAAACAAGACGACCACCAATGGAAGATTCAGGTTCCCGCCCCTGGCAGCGAGCAAAAAGCCAAGGGGGAGCAGATTCCCGCCCCGGGCGGCGAGCAAAAAGACAAGGTGGAGCAGAAGAAACAGGACGAGCCGCTGCTACGCATCACTACCGAGCTGGTTCAGATCGACGCCGTCGTCACGGACAAAAAGGGCCAGCTCGCGCGCGATTTGAAACGCGCGGATTTCGAGCTGTTCGATGACGGAAAGAAGCAAGAGATTACGCATTTCGCCATCGGCACGGCTGCGCAACCCGCAAGGTGGCTAACGGTCGAGAAGAGACCGGCTGAAAAATCGTCCTCCGATTCCGCCCCTGCCGAAATTCGGGCTGGACGTTACATAGTTATCGCGGTAGACGATTTCCATCTCGCGACCGAAAACCTGATTATCGCCAAACGCGCCCTCAATCGCTTCATCAACAACCAGATGGTCGCCGGCGATCAGGTGGCGATTGCGACCACCAGCGGCAACGTCGGAATGTTTCAACAATTCACCGAGGAACGGGACGTTCTTGAGCGCGCGGTCAATCGGCTCAACGTCCAGCAGCGCACGGTCACGAGTTCTTCCGACATCCCGCGAATCACAGATTATCAGGCCGAGCTGATCGACATCGGCGATCAGGACGCCCTGGAGCTTGCGGTGCAGGAGATTATGCGGTTGGAACCGATGCCCAGTCCTCCCCCGGCCGCGGGGCGCGGGGGGCGCGGGGGATTTAACCCGGGGGGGCTCGACGGCGGAGCGTCGCAGCGCGAAAGGGCGATCCAGCAGGCGCAATCGAGGGCCCGAGCGATCGTCGCTCAAAACGCTCATTACACGCGCGCCACGCTTTCCAACCTGGAGGGCGTCATTCGCAACCTTCGCAATATGACCGGGCGCAAGATACTCGTCCTGCTGTCCGACGGGTTCTATCTCGGAGGCAGAAGCTCTTCGCAGACTTACGACATGCGGCGCATCATCGACGCGGCGACGCGCGCCGGCGTGGTGATCTATTCGATTGACGCGCGCGGGCTGATCGCCGCCCTGCCAGGGGAAAGCGCAAGCGATTCCTTCGGCGGCGGCGACATCAACCTCCCTGGGGTCCGCTCGCGAGTCGAATCGAGCGGCGTCCAGGCCAAACTCGACGGCTTGAATGCGCTGGCAAGCGACACCGGTGGAACGCTCTTCAAGAACAGCAACGACCTGAACCTCGGGCTTCAACGCGTGCTGGACGCCAATGAGACCTATTACGTGCTGGCTTACGAACCGTCCACGCCTTACCGCGACGGGCGTTTTCACAAAATCGAAGTTCGGATCGCGGGCAACCCCGAATTAACTGTCCGAACGCGCAAGGGCTACTTCGCCCCGTCTGAAAAGACGGGCGCCGCCGGCAAGACCGACGCCATTGCGGAAAAATCTCCGGATAAACGCAAAGCGAAATCTCCCGAAAAGATCGCTCAGGAGGAGAAACTGGAAAAAGAGAAAGAGATGCGCGAGGGATTAGGCTCGCTCGTTCCGCTCCGCGAGATTCCCGTCGAGATGGCCGTAGACTTCCTCGACATCTCCAAGGGAAGTTCCGGGGCGCTGGTCAATTTGCATGTGGACGCCTCGCAGTTGACTTTGCGACTCCTCAACGGGACGCATCAAAGCGCGCTCGACCTGCTGATGGCGCTCTTCGACGAAAAAGGGAAGGTGGCGGCCAGTTTTGTCGAGCGCATCAGCGTCAACATCAGACCGGAGAGGCTCGATACCGCGCGCAAAAACGGCTTCAGCTACCGCCGCCTGATGGCGCTCAAACCCGGCTTTTATCAGGCGCGCGTAGCGATCAGGGAGGAAGGCTCGGCGCGGATGGGCAGCTCCTCGAAATGGGTCGAAGTCTCCGACGTCGGCAAAAAACAACTGACGCTGAGCGGCGTCCTGCTCTCAGCGGGCAGGGAAGTCCAGAACGATTTGCAACTCGCGAACAGCGACTACATACCGCAACCGTCGTCGGCGACGCGGCGCTTCAAAAAGGACGGCGCGATCGATTTCATGGTTTTTGCCTACAATGCAAAGGTCGAAAAGAACACCGCTGACCTGGTGATCCAGTCGCAGGTCTTCTCGGGCAGCAAGCTGGTCTACGCCTCGCCGATCGCCAAAATGACCATTCCGGAATCCGTCGACCTTCAGCGCATCCCGTACGCCGCGCGCGTCTCGCTGGAACAATTCAATTCCGGGCCATACGAACTGCGAGTTGTAGTGATTGACCGCCTGACAAAAGCCACCACGTTCCGCCGGGTCTATTTCACCGTCGAGTAGAAGGTGAAGGCGCCACTACGCTGGCGCTGTGAGCTTCAGAATGCTGTTTGACTATCTCGGAAATGGCCTTGGCCTGCGCAACCAGATCGCGGAACATGTCGAACAGCAGCGCCTGCGGCCCGTCGCACAACGCGCGTTCTGGATAGGGATGAATGTCGACCAGCAATCCGTCAGCGCCGGCGGCCACCGCGGCTCGCGCCATCGGGATTACGGTCTCGCGATTGCCCGTGCTGTGGCTGGGGTCGAAGACGATCGGCAGGTGCGACAGCCGCTGAACCGCCGGGATCACTGACAAATCGGGCGTGAAGCGCGAATGGTCGCCGAAAGTCCTTACGCCGCGTTCGCACAAGATCACCTGATAATTGCCTTCGGACATGATGTATTCCGCCGCGAGCAGAAACTCTTCGAGCGTCGAAGACATCCCACGCTTCAGCAGCACGGGCTTTCGAGCCTGCCCCGCGCGTCTCAGCAGACTGAAATTCTGCATATTCCGGGTGCCTATCTGAATCACGTCGGCGTACTTTTCAACCAGATCGAGCGCCGGCTCATCCACGGCTTCGGTCACGATGCGCAACCCGAACGCGTCGCGAGCGTCGGAGAGAATCTTCAAGCCTTCTTCGGCCAATCCCTGAAACGCATACGGCGAAGTGCGCGGCTTGAACGCGCCGCCGCGAAACCATTTGCAGCCCATCTCGGCCACGGCCTCGGCGGTCAACATCGTCTGCTCGCGCGATTCGACGGCACAGACGCCGGCGATCATTGCGAACTCATCGCCGATCTCGGCTTCGCCGATCCTGATGACCGTCTTGTCATGCTTCAGGTCGCGACCGACCAGCTTGTAAGGCTTAGTCACGCGAACGCATTCAGCCACGCCGGGCAACTCCGCGAACGGAGACGGATCGATCGCGCCCTGGTTGCCGGTCAGGCCAATCGCCGTGCGATTCGCGCCCGGCATCGCATGAGCTTTAAATCCTAGCGATTCGATTGTTTTGACGACGCGCAAGACGTCGGTCTCGGTCGCGTCAGGGGTCATTACGATGAGCATTGATTCCTCAAAAATATTGGGACACCGTTACAGTACCGCGCGCGTAAGCAAGCGGCTGACTCATCAGTCGGCCGCTTGCTTACGCGCGCGGTACTGTAACGGCCGCACCTATTCTGATTTAGCGCTGATTTCGATTAGAATCGCTTTCTGGGAGAAGTTCCTTCAACCTTTTCAGCAATTCCTTTCCGCTTGCGCCCTCAGCATTGAATCCACGTATTTCTCTGCGTCCATTCTCAGGGGTCGTGATATTGCGGCAGTGATAACAAACATCCGTACCAAGTAACATCTGATCTTTTGCCCAGAACTTGATGCGGTATGCCGGAGCAAAACAAGCTGCGCCTGGACCGCGTAGGAGTTTCCGCCACTGCGTTGCAAAATCTTTCGCGGCCTCTCCTCTCAACGTATTTTGGGCAGCAATTTGATACTCATTTCCTACAATTCCCCCAAAAGGAGTTTCTTCCGTTTCCACAGTATTCGGCTGAGTTTTGGGAGTTTGATCTTTCCGACGCAGGGTGACGTAGAACAATTCAACCTTGTCTACGTCTGGAAGTCCCACCGTTATTTGGTAAAAAGGGTCTTCCGGATCGGCTGGATACTCAATGGCGATAGTCGCCTGAGTAACTTTTGGCTTTTTCCTCTGCTTCCTGGTCTGCGCGGAGGTTGAGTTGGTAGTCACCAGAATTACAACCAGAGCGGCAACTGCAAATTTGAATAACTTGTTCATATTTCACTCTGAGTTCTGGTGCGCGCACTATGTTAGAGAAAATATCGGTCAGCAGCTGTGGCAATCGCAGCGAAAGATTGTGATCAAACAGGAGTTTCACGCTGGCAAGGTGGCCAATTTGCGCTCACGATCCGCTGCGAACGCCAGACAGGCGCGAATGTCTTCGAGAGTCAAATCGGGGAATTCATCCACGATCTCTTCGGGTGTCATTCCACCCGCCAGATATTCCAACACATCTGTCACAGTCATCCGCATGCCACGGATACAAGGCTTGCCGCTGCGTTTGTCCGGTTCGATTGTGATGATCTTCGTGTAATCCATAACGAACTCCTTCGAGTAAGCATGATAACAAATAAGGCGATACGAATGAACTTCCAGGCTATTCACCACGAGGCCCCAGCGGAAGTTTTTCCTTCAAATACTGCGTCAACAATCCGTACAAATGCCGCGTCGTGCCAGCGCCTTCGTTAATGCCGTGCGAGCGGTTCGGGTAGGCCATCATGGTGAACGGTTTATTTGCCGTGACCAGCGCGTTGACGAGCGCTTCGGTTCCCTGGTAATGAACGTTGTCGTCGCCCGTGCCGTGAACGACCAGCAATTGCCCCTTCAACTGGCTGGCGAAGGTGATCGGCGAGCTTTGCTTGTATTCGTCCGGGTGATCCTGCGGCAGGCCGCAGTACCGCTCCTGATAGATCGTGTCGTAATAGCGAATGTCGGCAACCGGCGCGACGGCCATCGCGAGCTGGTATAGATCGGGATAGCGGAAGATCGCGTTCAGGCTAGACGAACCGCCGCCGCTCCACCCCCAAATGCCGATGCGCGTCGCGTCCACAAATGGCCATTTTAGAATTGCGCGGACCGCATTGGCCTGATCTAGCGAATTGCGAATACCAATCTTTCGATAAATGGATTTGCGCCACGCTCGGCTGCGCGGCGCGGGAGTGCCACGGTTGTCCACGCTCATCACCAGGTAACCCTGCTGCGCCAGCATCATGTGCCACATCTGATTCCGCCCGCCCCACGCGTCGAGCACAGTTTGTCCCCAGGGTTCGCCGTAGACGTGAAAGAGGACGGGATAACGTTTCTTAGGGTCGAAGTCG
>DATEMG010000498.1:0-6490 GCA_035275805.1 Blastocatellia bacterium | reverse complement strand
GACAGGCTTTAGTCTGTCCGTAGCATAAATGGGGACGGACAGACTAAAGCCTGTCCCACTCTTGTCGCGCTTCTGTTATAGTACGCGCGCATTAGCAATGATCTTTCGCCGGTAATGAGAAGAATGAATCGCCAGCCGAACAACCTCACAACTCGGATTATGCGAGCATGCGCGCCTTTCGCGCTGGCAGCCATTGTCGGTCTCGCAGGATTCGGCTGTGGCAAGTCGCCGCAGGCCAGGGCCGGCGGGGAGAAGACGGAGGCTCCGCCCTCAACTCCATCTCTATCCACAGCCGTCTGGGCCGATTCCGATGTCGATGGCGTCCCCGACGCAGCCGAGTTGAGTTCGTCCGATGATCGGGACAGTTTCCGCCGATGGTTCGCTTACATAGCCGAGATGCAGTTTTACAAACTGAGCGGCGCCTGGAACGCAGATCAGCGCGATTGCGCGGGGCTTGTCCGCTTCGCGTGGCGCGAGGCGCTGCGCGGCCACGACAGGGTCTGGTTTCAATCAATAAGCGACGGCGTCGAAGGCTATGAGGCCGTCGCGCCCGACGTGAAAGCCTACGACCTCAAACGAAGCCCGCTCGGCGAAAAGCTCTTTCGCGCCGACTTCGGGTCGTTTCGGCAGTCGGACCTGGCCGACGACAAATTCTCCGAATTCGCCGACGCGCGCACGCTCAAAAATCACAACGCCACGTTCATCAGCCGCGACCGCCGCCAGGCCCGGCGCGGCGACTTGCTCTTCTATCACCAGCCCTGGGTACAGAAATTTCCCTACCACGTGATGATCTTCATCGGCGACGCCCGCCACGACGGCGAAGGCGGCGGCGACTGGGTCGTTTATCACACCGGGTCGTCGCCGAACGACAAGGGCGAGGTGAAGAAGGTCAGGCTCGCCGTCCTGGACCATCACCCCGACAGGCGATGGCGTCCGGTCGTGAACAACCCGAATTTCCTCGGTTTTTACCGCCTCAAGATTCTGGAATGATATGAAATTGAGAAATCAGTTCACCGTTGTTGTCGTCTATATCGCCGTCATCCTCTCGACGGTTGCGCTCGCCACATTGCGCAATCAGGTTCGCGGCGCGCAAACCGCCCCCGCCGCCCCGGCCGCAAGCCCGCAACCCAGCCCGGCGGTCAAACCACGCTTTTCGCTCTCGACCAGTCGAACCTACGGCGCGGACGAGAAGGCGCGCGTCTACATCGGCTATCAGGGCATCGCTTCGCTCGACTTCTTCGTCTATCAGGTCAAAGACCCGTTCAGGTTCTTCAGACAGCTCAACAGCCCGCATCAGCTGGGCGAAGAGGACAGAGCCGACGTGGCCGAAGTCGCCGCGACTGTAGAGCGCAAGCCGTCGACTCTGGAAAGACTCCGATCATTCAAGTCGTCCGTCACTCGCGCGGTCACGAACTATTTCCGGGGCCAGCTCCGCCGCGAATCGCGCGCCACCTTCAACGACAAATTCCGTTCGGGCCAGCGACTGGAGTTGAACGAGGCCGATTACGCGCGCGTGCCTCTGCTCAATTCCGACCAGGTCACTATCAGGGTATCGTGGCGGCAATTGTTGACGGCGACAGAGGGCGAGTACGACACGCGAATGATCCCATTGGACAAACTCCAACCGGGCGTTTATTTGATCGAGGCGCTGAACGGCGCCCTCCGCGCTTACACCGTCATGGTCGTCACCGACCTGACGATGATCAACAAGACGACGCGCGACGGCCAGATGCTGGTTTACGCCGTCGACCGCAAATCCGGCGAGCCCCGCGCCGACGTTCAGATCGAGGTCGTCAAAGGCAAGAAGGTCGTCGCGACGGGCAAGACCGACGGGGACGGAGTCCTGAAAACCTCGGTCCGAAAAGATCAGCCCGCGCGGCGGGAGGGCGAAGCGGCGCCGCTCGAAGGCGTTGACAATTCTTACCTGGTGCTGGCCAGGCGCGGCGATCAATTCGCCGTCTCGGATTTGCTGCCCTATTACTTCGGAGAATACGGAGGCGAAGGAGAGGGCGAGGAAGGCGTCATATCGAGCCACAGGGTCACCAGTTACATCTACACCGACCGTCCGGTCTATCGCCCCGAGCAAAAGGCCTATTTCAAAGGCATAGTCCGCCGTCTAGGCGAAGGCGGTTATGAGACGCCGACCGCCCGCGCGGCCAGCGTCAAGATCACCGATCAGAACAGCAACGAAATCTTCAACAAGGAATTGCCGCTATCGCCGCGCGGGACGTTCAGCGGCGAGGTCGATCTGCCGGCGGGCGCCTCGCTCGGCTATTACTCGATCGTGGCCAGCTTCGACGGCGCACAGGCGAGCGGCTCGTTCGAGGTGGCCGAATACAAGAAGCCCGAATTCAAGGTCAAAGTCACGACGCCGAAAAATTTCGTCCCAGTCGGCGAAAAGGCCAAGTTCACCGTCGAGGCGAAGTATTTCTTCGGCGCGCCCGTGACCAACGGCGACGTGAAGTATTACATCTACCGCTCGCGCTATTACCATTGGTGGTTCCGCGATGAAGACGACGACACCATAGGCGGAAGCGAAGAGAGCGATGAAGAGGGCTATCACGGTTACGGCAACGACATGATGAAAGAAGGCGAAGGACGTTTGGACGCGCAGGGGCGCCTGGAGGTCACCTTCGACGTACCGCCGCTTGATGAGAACCAACCTTATGATTTCACCTATCGTTTGGAAGCCCAGGTCACCGATCCGTCGCGCCGTATAGAAGAAGGCAAGACCAGCTTCGTCGGCACGCGCGGCAATGTCGTGGTCTTCGCGAGCCCTGAACGATACGTCTACTACCAGAACGACAGCGCGAAGATCAAAATCAAAGCCGCCGATTACGAGGGCCGCCCGGTCTCCTCGAAAGTCGAGTTGAAGTTCGTCGAGATGAAATATGAGAAGGTCGAAGAGCGCTACGACGGTAAACCATACTACACGTATAAACCGGTCTACCGCGACCTCTCGTCCGGCGAAGTCACGACCAACTCTCAAGGCGAAGCCACATACGATTACCGCATACCCATCACCGGCTGTATCAGGATCAAGACCTGGGTCGAGGACAAGGGCAAGCGGATTCCCTCCGACGCCGGGTATCTGTACGCCGCCGACCGCAACAACCGTTGGGCCGATTGGGCCTACCAGGATTACAGCTCGATCAAGCTGATCCCGGACAAGAAGTCGTATCAGCCTGGCGAGACGGCGCACGTGCTGGCGATGCTGCCCGCCGACAAGGCGCATCTGCTGGTGACGACCGAGATGGCGTCCGTGATGAGCCACAGCCTGGTTAAAGACGCGGGCCGCGCCGTGATGATCGACGTGAAAATCGAAGAGAGGTTCGTTCCGAACGTCTATCTCAACGTCGCTTATGTGAAAGATGGCGAGATGTTCGAGAGCGGCAAGAGCATCAATGTGCCCGCCCGCAGCAAATTCCTCAACATCGAGATCATCCCTGACAAGAAAGAGTACAAGCCGCGCGACCCCGCCTCGTACACTGTCTTCGCCCGCAACGCCGACGGGACGCCCGCCGCCGGAGTCGAGCTCAGCATGGGCGTCGTCGACGAGGCCATATACAGCATCAGGCCCGACGCGGCGGGCGACATCCGCCGCGCGTTTTACGGGACGCGCTACAACCGCGTCGAGACGCACTTTTCGACCGCCTACAACTTCACCGGCTATTCCGGCAGTAAGCGGATGGAGCTCGCCGCGAACAAACGCTCGTACCAACTGGCCGATTTCAAAAGCGAGGACCAGCTAGTCGAGCCGAAGGTTCGCAAAGATTTCAAAGACACGGCGTTCTGGAAACCAGACGTGGTGACCGGCGAGGACGGCAAGGCGACTGTGAAATTCGATCTGCCCGAAAACCTGACGACGTGGCGCGCCACTGCGCGCGCGGTGACCGGCGACCTGCGCGTCGGATCGATAGTCAACCGCGTCCTCTCGCGCAAGAATTTGATACTGCGACTTGAAACCCCGCGCTTCATGACCGAGGGCGACACCGTCACGGTCTCCGGCATCGTTCACAACTACCTCAGTTCCGACAAGGCCGCGCAGATCAACCTGGAGGTCGCAGGCTGTAACCTGCTCGACGCGGCGCAGCAGACAATAACGATCTCGAAAGAGGGAGAACAGCGCATTGATTGGCGCATTACGACCTCACAGCTCGGCGAGGCGACTCTGATCGCGACGGCGAAGACCAACGAAGAGTCTGACGGCATCGAGTTGAAACTGCCCGTCGTCCCGCAAGGCTTGAAGCGAACCACAGGCGGCGCAGCCGCGATGGCCGAAGAGACGGGCGAACGGACGTTCACACTCGACGTGCCCGCCAACGCCAATTCACAGGCGCGAACGCTTCGCGTCGAAGCCGCGCCTTCAATCGCCGGCGCGATGTTCGGAGCGCTCGATTATCTGACCGGCTACCCATACGGCTGCGTCGAACAGACGATGTCCAGCTTCCTGCCGAATGTGATAGTCGCGCAGACGTTGAAGGACGTGAAGACGGCTTCGATCAAGGCGTCGAACGATCTGAACGCGAAGGTTCAGAGGGGGCTCGATCGCCTTTACGACTTCCAGCACGGCGACGGCGGCTGGGGCTGGTGGAAGGACGACAAGACCGATCCGTTTATGACGGCCTACGTCATAGACGGGTTGACGATGGCGCGACACGCCGGCTACGCCGTCAACGGCTACGCGCTCAATCGCGGACGCGAGAGCGTCAAACATCTGCTCGACGCGGGCAAGCTCGAAAACGGCAAGCCGATTGATCCCGAATCGCGCGCTTATCTGGTATACGCGCTCAACGTGAGCGGCGACGCCCCGAACGCAGCCGAAGCGCGTTACATCAACGACCTGTTTGCGAAGCGAGCCGAATTGCAGCCTTATGGACGCGCGCTGCTGTCGCTCGCGTTGAAGAGCCGCGGCGACGACAACCGCGCCCGCCAGGTCGTCTCCGAGCTCGAACGCGAGGCGCGCGTGACCGACTTCGACGTCCATTGGGAATCGGTTCGCCGCCCGATGCTCGACTTCAGCGAGGAGAACGACCTCGAAGCGACGGCCCTGTCGGTCAAAGCCCTCGCTCGGGTTAATCCGCAGAGTGGACTGCTCGCAAAGGCCGCGCGGTGGCTGGTGGCGAATCGCCGCAACGGTTATTACTGGGAGTCTACAAAGCATACGGCGTTCGCGATCCTCGCTTTGAGCGATTACCTGAAGGTCAGCCGCGAGCTTTCCGCCGATTACACGGTCGAGGTCTACCTGAACGGCAAACAGGTCCTGGCCAGTCGCGTCACGGCCGCGGAGGCGGCCGCCGGGAAACCGATGGTCGTCGAACTCAAGGGCGGCCAGATCGCCGGCTCCAATCAGGCGCGGGTGGTCAAGCGCGGCTCGGGCGTGCTCTACTGTTCGGCGACGCTCGATTACTACACGCGAGAGGAGAACACCGCGTCGCAATCGTCGAACGCTTTGAAGCTGGAGCGCGAATACCTGCGGCTGCGCGTGACCGAAGGCGGCGGCAAACCGAGTTGGAAGGTGGAGCCGCTTTCGGGCGAACTGCGTTCCGGCGACCTGATCGTGGCGCGGCTGCGACTACAGGGCGCGCGCGCGCAATACGTGATGGTCGAAGACCCGATACCAGCCGGCTGCGAACAGCTCGAACGCGTCAGCGGAATCAATCTCAATTACGGCGACGGCCGGTGGAGCGACTGGTACAACAACCGCGAATTCCGCGACCAGCGCACGGTCATCTTCACCGACTATTTCGACGGCGACGCGACCTTCCAGTACGCGATGAGGGTCCTGACGCCGGGCGATTTCAAAGTCGCGCCGGCGCGGGCTGAGCTGATGTATCAACCGACCGTCCAGGCCAACACGGCCAACGTGAAGCTGAACATTTTGGATAAGAAGTGATGAAAATTCCCTGGGAGCGCCGCCCGGGAAAGAATAAAAATTGTCCACAAAGGCGCACGAAGGGGCGCAAAGATTTTTATTCCTTTGTGATTCTTCGTGTTCTTTGTGGACGGTTTTTCCGAGGAGTTCAATGGTCAAAGACGTTCTTCACTCAATCGCGGCCGCCGCGCAGAGGCTGTTCGCCAACTGGGCCGCGCTGTTAATTACGCTCTCGATGTACTCGGCGCTGTTGGGCGCGATCTATCTTTTTTTCACCATACGCGAAGCGACAGCGACGCAGGTGGCGCTGAACCTTGTCTTACCGATAGCGTCCGTCGCGCTCTTCTTCCTGATTCAGGCGATGGGGTTGAGTTATACCCGAATCGGCGTCGGCGCCGCGTATCTTTTGAAACGCTCATTGGGAGACTGCTGGCGCATTCTGCTCGCCAGCCTGCCGATCATTCTGATCGCCTGTCTGATTGTTTATCTCTTCGGCAGAGCCGATCAGGTATTCTTCAGCGAGTCCATCACGATCGAATCGAAGGCGATGCGGTGGGCGGCGGTCGCCGTCCACGCCGTACAAATCCTGCTGCTCTACGTCCTTCTTCCTCTGAT
>DATEMG010000497.1:0-9703 GCA_035275805.1 Blastocatellia bacterium | reverse complement strand
TGCTTCCGGCGATGGCTGACTGATCGGAGTAAGCAGGCAAGGATGCCTGCGCTCCCAGGGTTTTCGTAGGAGAGGAGGCCGTTTATGTCAGACAGATTTTCGGAGATTGAAGATTTGCTCCCACACGTGCCGAAGCCGGGGGGCAATTACGTTCACGCCGTGCGCGCAGGGAACCTGATGTTTCTGGCGGGCAAGGGCGCGCTCGCGAAAGGCAAGGTGGGCATTGAATTCACTAAAGAGCAGGCCTATCAGTTCGCGCGCGAGACGGGTTTGATATTGCTGGCCGTGATGAAGCAGGAACTGGGCACGCTGCGGCGCGTCAAGCGCGTGGTCAAGGTCCTGGGAATGGTCAACGCCACTACCGATTTCGAGGATCATCCGTTCGTCATCAACGGCTGCTCCGACCTGTTCATCGAGGTGTTCGGCGAAAACGGGCGGCACGCGCGCTCGGCGGTCGGGATGGGGTCGCTGCCTAGCGGCATCCCGGTCGAGATCGAAGCGATCATCGAAGTCACAGATTGAAGGAGAGTTTGATAGTGCTGGAGATTCGTAATTTACACGCCGTGATCGCCGGCAAGGAGATTTTGAATGGACTCGATCTCTCGATCAAAGCGGGAGAGGTTCACGCGATCATGGGGCCGAACGGTTCGGGCAAGAGCACGCTGGCGAAAGTGCTCGCGGGCCATCCGTCCTACGAAGTCACTGAAGGCGAAGTGATCTACGAGGGCCGAAACCTGCTGGAGATCGAGCCTGACGAGCGGGCGCGACTCGGGGTCTTCATGGCTTTTCAATACCCGATCGAGATTCCCGGGGTGAGCAACGCCAACTTCCTGCGCATGGCCTACAACGAAAAGGCGAAATACGAGGAGCGCGACGAGCTCGACCCATTGGAATTCGACGACCTGATCCGCGAGAAGCTGAAGATCGTCGAGATGGACGCGAGCTTCATCAACCGCTCGGTCAACGAAGGTTTCTCCGGCGGCGAGAAGAAGCGCAACGAGATTCTGCAAATGGCCGTGCTCGAACCTAAGCTGGCCGTCCTGGACGAGACCGATTCCGGCCTGGACATTGACGCGCTGCGCATTGTCGCGGGCGGAGTCAATAAGCTGGCCAACAAGGACAACGCGATCGTCCTGGTCACGCACTACCAGCGGCTGCTCAATTACATCGAACCGCATTTCGTCCACGTGCTCTATCGAGGCCGGATCGTCAAATCCGGCGGCAAGGAACTGGCGGTCGAGCTGGAAAAGAAGGGATACGATTGGATCAAGGGCGCGGGCGCGGCAGTGTAAACAGACAGGTAAAGATTTTGAGATTGAATTTTGATTCATGGCTCAAGTAAGTAAAGAGAAAGAGGGCATCTTTTCGGCATATAAACTCCTCGCTCAAACGCGCGAGGGGCGCGACCCTGCGTGGCTCCAGAACCTGCGCGAGAAAGCGGGCGAGGCTTTCGAATCGCTCGATTTTCCGACTACGCGCGATGAGGAGTGGAAGTACACGAACGCGGCGCCGATTCTGAAAGTTCCGTACCGCGAGCTGTTCGACCCTGAGATGAAAGGCCTGAACGGATTGACGGCGCGCGACATCGAGCCGTTCCTGTTCGCGGAATCGCGCGACAGCCGCCTTGTCTTCATCAACGGGGCGTTTTCGCGCGAGCTTTCCAGTCTGACCGCGTTGTCGAACGGATGCGTCGCCGCCAATCTCTCCGAAATTCCGAGCGAACATGCCAACGTCACGCGCGATCATCTGGCGGCTTACGCAGATTACCGCGACGCGACCTTCACCGCGCTCAACACCGCGAGCCTCGGCGACGGCGCGTTCGTTTACATCCCCGGCGGGAAGGCTGTAGATGCGCCTATCCACCTGCTTTTCATCTCGACGGCGGATGAGCCTGCGGCGTCACACCCGCGAGTGTTGATAGTCGCGGGGGCGGGCGCGGTGGCCACGGTTATCGAGAGCTACGTCTCGTTGGTCGAAGGGATATATTTCACCAACGCCGTGACCGAAGCGGTCGTGAAGGAAGACGCGGTCATCACACATTACCGCTTCCAACAGGAGAGCGAGCGGGCGTTTCACATCGCCACGACCCGAGTCCATCAGGAGCGCGCGAGCAATTACGCGTCGTACGCCGTTTCGCTCGGGGCTCGCGTAGCGCGGCACGACCTTAGCGTCGCGTTGACCGGCGAGAATATAGAGACGACGATTGACGGCCTCTATGTGGTCACGGGAGAGCAGCATACCGACAGCCATACTTCTATTGACCACCAGAAGCCGCATTCGGTGAGCAATCAACTCTATAAAGGCATTCTCGACGGGCGTTCGCGCGCGGTTTTCAACGGCAAGGTCTTCGTGCGCGAAGGAGCGCTGCTGACCGACGCCCGCCAGTTGAATAAAAATTTACTGCTGTCGTCCGACGCCCACGTCGACACTAAGCCGCAGTTGGAGATTTTCGCCGACGACGTGAAGTGCGCTCACGGCGCGACCGTGGGACAATTGGAGGATGAGGAGTTGTTCTATCTGTCCGCGCGCGGGATCACTCCCGAACGCGCGCGGGCGCTGCTGACTTACGGCTTCGCCGAGGACGTGATCAGCAGGATCAAATTGAAATCGGCGCGTGAACATTTGGACCGGGTGATTCTCGACAAACTACACCAGAGTCTGCCAAATCTTGCCCAATCTGGAGGATGAATAGAAAGATGCAAGCCGCGTTTGAAGAAGTTGACGCGCAGGAGACGCCGACAAACCGATTTGACGTAGATCGGATACGCGAAGATTTTCCGATCCTCAAACAGCGGGTTCACGGACGCCCGCTGGTCTATCTGGACAACGCCGCGACATCGCAGACGCCGCAGTCCGTGATCGACGCGATCACCAACTATTACTCCGCGCAGAACGCCAACGTCCATCGCGGCGTGCATTATCTGAGCCAATTGGCGACGCGCGAATACGAAGACGCGCGAGTCAGGATTCAGCGGTTCATCAACGCGGCCGAGACGCACGAGGTCATATACACGCGAGGCGCGACCGAAGGCATAAACCTCGTCGCGCAGAGTTACGGCCGGAAATTCGTACACGAAGGCGACGAGATCATCATCTCCACGATGGAGCATCACTCGAACATCGTCCCGTGGCAGATGCTCTGCGACGGGCAGCGGGCGAAGCTGCGCGTGATCCCGATCGACGACGACGGCGAATTGATGATCGAAGAGTTCGCGCAGATGCTCAACAAGCGCGTCAAGATGGTCGCCGTCACCCACATCTCGAACGCGCTCGGCACTGTCAACCCGGTCAAACGGATCATCGAGCTGGCGCACAGCCAGGACGTCCCCGTCCTGCTCGACGGCGCGCAGGCCGCGCCGCATCTGAAAGTCGACGTGCGCGACCTGGATTGCGACTTCTACGCTTTCTCCAGTCACAAGATGTGCGGCCCCACGGGCATCGGCGTCCTCTACGGCAAGAGCCACTGGCTCGAATCGATGCCCCCGGTGATGGGCGGCGGCGACATGATATCGTCGGTGACGTTCGAGAAGACGACTTACAACACGCTGCCTTACAAGTTCGAGGCCGGCACGCCGAACATCGAAGGCGCCATCGCGCTCGGCGCGGCGGTCGATTATCTGAACAGTATAGGCCTCGACCGCATCGCCGCCTACGAACACGAACTGCTCGAATACGCGACCGAGGTGATCGGCGCGATTCCCGGCGTCAGGATTATCGGGACGGCGCGCGAAAAAGCGAGCGTGCTGTCGTTCACGGTCGAAGACATCCACCCGCACGACATCGGTACGATCCTCGATCAGGAAGGCATCGCGGTGCGCGCCGGCCACCATTGCGCGCAGCCCGTGATGAAACGATTCGACGTGCCCGCGACGGCGCGCGCCTCGGTCGCCTTCTACAACACTAAAGAGGAGATCGATGCGCTGGCCGCCGGGATTCAGAAAGCGATTGAGGTCTTCTCTTGATTCGGGATTTAAGTTTTGAGATTGAATAGCAAATGGCGGAACTGAACGAACTCTATCAACAGGTCATCCTTGACCACAACAAGAAACCTCGCAACTTCAAGCGGCTCGAAAGGGCCAACTGCGAACAGGAAGGCTATAACCCTCTCTGCGGCGATCAGATCACGGTCTATCTGGAAATGGACGGCGACTTAATCAAGGACGTGGGCTTCCAGGGGTCGGGCTGCGCGATCTCGAAAGCCTCGGCTTCGATGATGACCACCGCAGTCAAAGGCAAGACTAAGGAAGAGGCCGGAGTGATTTTCGACGAATTTCACCGGATGGTAAAAGGAGACCTGGACGCCGAAACTGAACAGAATCACCTGGGCCGCCTGAAAATATTCGCAGGCGTCCGCGAATTCCCCGCCCGAGTCAAATGCGCCAGCCTCTCCTGGCACACCCTGCGCGCCGCGATTGAAGGCCACGGCGAATCGATCACCACTGAAGACGAGCACAGACAGGATTGACTGGATTTTAAAATTGTTATCGCGCGATGCCGAGTTGAAAACACAGCGCGGCTAATATCTCTTCCTGTCGGGTTGTGTCATCCAGCTTGCCGTACAAACGCGACAGTCGCTGTATATCGAGAGTTCTGATTTGATAGCGCAAGACGAGCGAATCCGCCGTCAACCCGGCTGCGCCGGCGGGAAGCAAAGCTTCGTTAGGATAGACGCGCCGACCAGGTTTACGCGAAGTTAGTGGAAGAACGTTGACTACCGGCAAAATGTCATTGAGCGTGGTTTCGCTTATGACAAGGACTGGGCGCGTTTTGCCCTGCTCAGAACCGACAACCGGATCCAAATTCGCTTGCCATACGCTCCAACGTTCAACGCTCACTGCGCCTCTCCCTCAGCATCAACATGCTTGAAGTCTTCCGCCACCTCTTCCAAATCGGCAAGGAATAGCGGATCATTCATCGCCTCGCGCATTACTTCCAGTTTCGCAGCGGTCGGCTCAACTAAAAGGACAGCGATTTTCGTCCCCTCGGCCAAATCCAGTGGCCAGAGCGGACGCAATACGCCTCCTTCGTAAATGGCTTCAACCGATATGGTCATTGAACTATTCTCCTTCCGCATTCAGGTTCCGTTTGCAAATTAAGCGCATTATGCCACATCCGTGCGGGTATCCTTTCCTCAATCGCTCATCTGTAAACTTTAAGCGCGCTTACCATAACTATGTCAGATTTCACCGGATGGTCAAAGGAGACCTCGACGCCGTAACAGAACACAGGCGGTTCTGAGCGCCTTCAGCATCTTGTATCTCGATCAGCCTTCAGTCGACAAACTCATTGAGCTGCGTCAGAAGCGCAGTACAAGGAAAAGATACGCCGATGTGATCATCGCCGCGATGGCCCTGGCAGGCGGTCAGATGTACTGAACAGCAATCACGCTTAATTTTGGAAAACCAGATTGTCAACGACAACCGTTCCTTTGGTCTGGACGCATTGATTGCAACTCGCGACTATTTTTATCTCGGTCAGCTTCTTCAGCACATCTTTGGGATTGACTTTACGTTCAGCCCACGATGGCTGATTTATGGAATTGAGCCGTATCTGATACGTGTTCATACCCGGTAAGACCTTGAAGCGGAATTCTGGAGGACCGTTCGTCTCGATGCCATTGCCATGGCTGTCGAATTGAACCGCCATTACAGTCACGCCCGTCGCATAAAGCTGTAGTGTAAAATACTTGAATCCACTCACATCGTCGGCGACCGGTTTTCCATCCTTCAGCGGCTGCCCGTCTATCTGAACGCCGACTCCGGCGTAATCATTCGGCCCCAGTAATTCGAAGTCGAAGGCGATGGATCTGTTTTGGCTCTCCTTGCTCAGCCTCGCGAATTCGGGCGCTGGAGGATTGGCGTCCTGCATGCCTTTATAGCGACTCGGCATCGTCGCTCGCTCTTGATAGGAATACAACATCACCTGTCCCCCGCGACTACTGACTGGACGGTTGTCTTTCGCGGTCTCGAAGTCGGCGTAGATCAGCTTGTCTCCTCCTTTGTTTCCTTCCTGGAATGCGGCTTCGGCCCGTATTGGAGCGGAGAAGAGAGCCGTATCGGCTTCGAGTGATCCTCGCGTGTTACTCGCAAATAATGATATTGCCGCAAAGCAACTCAGGCTTATCAAGGTTCTTAATGGTTTCATAGTAGCGCCTCGATTGGTATGTTTTTTTCTACAGCTTCTTCAACGGCTTTGATTACTATTTGTATGGCGCATCGACGCGGATCGAGGAGAGTCAGCGCAATATGCGTCGCTGCAATTCGTAAAGTTTGGTCAACGCTTCGACAAGTTATCAACCAATATTAAATCTGGATGGCTGTTCAACCTGCGAGCTCAAAACCCATCAATCTCCGTTGGCTGCGCGATATGCTCGTTGTCTGGTTATTCTGGCAAATTCGAGGAAGTTTAGCGGCGCATCCCCCGCTTGCACAAGCGCGCCGCGTTTATCGAAATTCAGATCGGGCATGAGGGCTGTCTCGATTGCTATCTGCTGAAGTTGAAGAGCCTCAAAACGTCAATCGAAAGATCAAAAAGGTGCGCGCAGCCTTGCGCCCCGCCGATGTGTTCGGCGAACTGTCCGACGAATGCGCCGGTCACTTTCAATCCGTTCAACGCTGGCGTTCGTAGTTGCGGGTCTTCACAGATGCCGTGATAAGGGAGTCTCGCCCCGCTGCTACGGGCGTTCGAGACCATGCCGTCACTCGATAGGTCGAAACCGATCCTGATGTCATGGATGCTGTCTTCCATCGCGCTCTCGCAAGCGTAAATCGTCTCGCCGTTTCCGCCTGATTTCAGTTCGATCGCCAATCGCTTGTTTCGCCAGAAGACGCTCCGGTCACCGGGCTTCGGTCGCGTCAGTTCGGCGCCGAATCCGCAGCGCACTTCCCTGCTCGCAAACAGGCCTTCGCTTTCGTCGCGGTAGGTGTAGCAGGTGTTGGCCAGGCCCATGTAAGCGCGGTCTTTCATCCAGGTAATTCGCGCGGATTCGGTCGCGCCCCCGCCGCTCGACGGAAATTGGGCCTCGAATTCCGGCGTGTATTGATAGACCTGCTGTCCGACGCGGGCCATTTCGATGGCCGTCAGCAGATGCTCTTGCGCGCCCGGCGAGTCTCCCAACGCCGAGAGCACGCGTCTGGAAAAACCGCGCCCGACGCGAGCGCCCTTGACGCCGGCGTACCGCTCGCACAATCGCGGGTCGAATTCGCCTTCGGTCTGGCGCGCGCCGGCTTCGGTGATTTCGTACTCCGGCGTGCGGAGCCCCCAGACGTGTTCGAATGCGAAGCGATGGTCGCGCATCGAGCCGCGCACGAGCAACTCGTTGTCGGCCAGAACGTCTATCTCGGCTGCGAAGGTTCGCAGATAACTCGAATGTGAGAGCGGGATCGAGAGTTCGATTGCCATTATTGATTTAAAGAAGTTCCTCGCGCCATAGCCTGTGAGCTTCTATCCATTCAAAGCTTTCCGGATAAGGTTCAATCCATTCCAGAGAGTTGACGTCGACCTTGTATTGCTTGCCGTTGTGTTCACAAACCGCAAGCAGTCCGTAGCCGCCCTTCGGCCAGGCGAATTCGATGACCTTGACCTCTTCGCCGATTATCCTGGCGTGAAACGGGCACTCCACTCTTTCTGCGATCATCGTCAGCAGGCCGGAATGCTGCTCGTGCTGGTCGTAGCAATCGACCGTGGCCTCCTCGATCAACCTGAGGAGGTGTTTTCGCTTTTGATGTTTGTCCATTTCGTCTCCTCAGAAAAACATCCACGAAGTCACACGAAGAACCACGAAGTAAAAAACAAAATCTACTTGCTTCTACGTGAATGTTATTCATTGTTACGGGGCGTCGTTGGCGCCGAACTGAACAACTTCTCTATACGATATCTTGCGTTTACTCTCCCTCCACAGCTTGTACAACACTTTAAACTGGTCGGTCGAAAGCCCGGCCGGCCAGTTCTCGTAATGGCGAATGTATACGAAATCATTCAGAATGACTATACGGCCTCAAATCACTCCAGGCCCCACATCGCCAGAGCCGTCTCGTCCTTGATCAAAATGTTCCTGCCGGCGATCGCCGGGTGGGCCCAGGTCGGCTTCTCGGCCACGTGGTATTTCCTGATCGCTTTCGCCCCCTTGTCGGCGGCGCTGGTAATGATCAGGTCAGCGTCGTTGGTCAGCGAGAAGATCGTATCGCCCGCTATAACCATCGCGGCGTTCTCGCCCTGGCGCGGGTCGCCCGTCCAGAGCGTCTTGCCCGTCGTCGCGTCGAGGCAGAAGAATTGGCCTTTGTTCTTGTGCGACATTCCGAAGAGCAGGTCGCCCGCGAGTAGGGGCGAGTTCATATACATAGAGACCTCTTTATTCTGCCAGACGGTGTCAGTCGCCCAATGGTTGTCGCGCCATCCGACGCGCACGGCGAAGACGCCTTTGTTGATGCCGGAGAAGATCAGCAGGTCTTTGTATTGGATCGGCGTGACGATGTTCTGGACGTACTCGGTCGTGAACGGAATCTTCCAGAGCAGCGAGCCGTTGTCAGCCCAGACTCCAATGATGTTCTGCTGCGACTGGGTGACGATCTGACGTTTGCCGGCGATCTCAACGACGATCGGGGTGGCGTAGGCGGGGCCGTCGTCGTTCCAGCTCCATTTCTCTTCGCCAGTCGCGGCGCTGAAGGCTTTCAATGCGCCGGCGCCATTGCCGCCTACGTGGACGATCAGCAGGCCGCGATCGACGATGGGCGATGTCGCTACGCCGAAAAGCGGATGATTGGGTTTGAACTCTTTGAATTCCTTCCGCCAGAGCAACCTGCCTTTCGCCGCGTCATAACAGGACAGGACGCCGGTGATGCCGAGGGTATAAAGTTTACCGTCTCTGTATACCGGCGTTGATTTCGGGCCTTTGCCGTGGCCGGTGGCGGCAGGGTTCATCGTGTAGGGCGCCGGATAGCTGTCCCGCCAGATTGTTTTACCGGTTTTGAGATCGTAGGCGGCGGCGACTTCATCTTCGTCCTGCCGCGCGTGCAGGTAGACGCGTTCGCCGACAACCAGCGGCGACGAGTGGCCGACGCCGACGGCGATCTTCCACCGCTGTTTCAATTGATCGGGCCAGGCTTTCGGCGCGGTGAAGCCCGTGACGGCGCCATCGCCATTAGCGCCGCGCCATCGCGCCCAATCTTGCCCGGGAGCGTTTTGAAACACCGGGCCGAGGAGAATGAAAGCTAAAATGACGTTTCGAGTTTTATCTTGCGACATTTGTACTCTTGCAACCTGTTGTGATCTTTTTCGGTAAGGCGGTCTGGATCGCCCCCGCGAGTTGAATATCAGCGCCCGATTGTAACCTAAGAGTACCGCGCGCGTAAGCAAGCGGGCGACTCTACGGAGTTCAACATGCCGCGCTGCGGCGCTGTCAGGCAACCTATCGCGAAAAAGAAATGCGGATCAAGCCTTAATGCTTGATCCGCATCGAGCGATTGAAGAGGAGGAGAATGTCGTTATGCCGGGCGGCGCTTAGCTTTGGCGCCGCTGGTTAGAACTTCGATGGCTTTCTTCAGCATCAGATCGTCAGCCGGCTTAGGAGCGACTACGACCGGAGGAGCGCCTTCGTTCTGTTGTTTGCCGTCATCAGAGGGCGCGACCTCGGCCAGGTCGGCGCGTTTGACTTCAATGTCCGGGGTCACGCCGTCGGTCATGAATATCTTGCCTGAGGGCGAGG
>DATEMG010000496.1:0-2103 GCA_035275805.1 Blastocatellia bacterium | reverse complement strand
AACCTGGCCAATTTCAATTACATCAACGAAACCGCGCGCGGCGAGACGGCGCCGTGGCGAATGGTCGCGGGAACCACGGCCTACGCGATTTTTTATATAGCCGCCATGCTGGCGGCGGCGGCGTTGATCTTCAACCGCAGGAATTTCAAATGAGCGGAACCGAAAAGGGTCGAGGATCGAGGATGGAAAATAAGTCGTCCAAGATCCTCTATCTTCAATCCTCTATCTTCGATCTTCAATCATCATTGATCTGGCCCATTTTGCCGGTCGTTTTCCTGGCGCTCGGCGGCGTCGCGCAAAACTGGATGGACTCGCGTCGCCCCGCCCCGCTGGCGGTCGAGGAGACGCTTTACGTCAGTTCCGGCGAATCAATCAAACGCGCCAGCCTCGGCTTCGACGGCCTTATGGCCGACGTCTACTGGATTCGCGCGCTGCTCTATTTCGGCAAAGAGTTTGAGCGCCAGCGCGTCTCAAATCAATATTTCGACGTGAGCAGGTTGAAACTGCTCCAACCACTGCTCGACATCACGGTCGATCTGGACCGGCATCATGTCGCCGCATACCGCTTCGGCGCGGTCTTCCTGCCCGACATCGACGCTGACGCCGCGGTCCGGTTCGTCGAGCGCGGCATTCGCAACAATCCCGGCGAGTGGCGGCTTTATCAAGACCTGGGATTCGTCCATTGGCGGCGGAGTCGCTTTCGCGAGGCTGCTGAAGCTTACGCGCGAGGCGCAGCGCTGCCGGGCGCTCCCGCGTGGATGCTAACAATGCCGGCTTCGATGCTGGCAAAAGGCGGCGAACGCGAAACGGCTCGCGCGATGTTTTTGCGGCTTTATGAAGAGAGCGACGATCCATTCGTCAAACAGGTCTGCGAAGAACAGTTGGCGTTGTTGGATCAAAATATGCCACAGAGCCACAGAGACACAGAGAGAAGAGAGGGAGACAAGGAGACCAGGGGGCAGGAAGAAAAGTAGAATAACGCTTTGTCTCCCTGTCTGCGGTGTCTGCGGTGGCTCTGTGGCAAATTCATTATGTCTGTTATCGAAATCGAAAACCTCACGCATGATTATCAGATCGGTTTTTGGCGCAAGCAGGGATTGCGCGCGCTGGACGGGCTTAGTCTGCGTGTCGAGGCCGGCGAGGTCTTCGGCTTTCTGGGGCCGAACGGCGCTGGCAAGACGACCACCTTTAAAATCCTGATGCGAATGCTGCGTCCGACTGCTGGCGCGGCGCGAATTCTCGGACAGCCACTGAACGACCTGCGAATGCGGATGCGCATAGGCTACTTGCCAGAACGCCCATATTTTTACCATCATCTGACGGCGCGGGAGCTTCTCCTCTATTACGGCGCTCTCTGCGACCTGCCGCGCGACCGCGCCGCGCGCCGCGCGACCGAACTGCTCGACCAGGTCGGGTTATCTGATTCTGCGGACAGGCGCTTGCGCAAGTTTTCGAAAGGCATGTTGCAGCGCGTGGGCCTGGCGCAGGCGCTCATCAACGATCCGGCGGTTCTCTTTCTGGACGAGCCGATGTCGGACCTGGACCCGCTGGGCCGCCGCGAGGCTCGCGAGTTGATCGCCGGCCTGCGCGCGCACGGCAAGACGATTTTCTTCTCGTCGCACATCCTTACGGACGTGGAAGCCATGTGCGACCGCGTGGCCATCTTGAACAGCGGGCGTCTGGTCGAGTCGGGAAGGCTCTCGGAGATACTCAAAACGCGCAGCAATGAGATCGAAGTGGTGGTGAGCGGGGTGAATGAAGAGATACTGGCGGCGCTAGGCGAATTCGCATTGGAAGTCACTCCCACGCCCGAAGGCGCGCGCGTACGCCTGGCGCACGATCACGATTTGGCTCGCCTGCTGGCTGTAGCGCATGGGGCTGGAGGACGGCTGGTTTCGGTTAATCCCGCGCGCGAATCGCTGGAAGATTTATTCATTCGTGAAGTCGGCGCCAGGGCAAAAGCTGAGACGAGGACGCTCGTTAGTTAACTAACTGAAGACTGTGCAAATTAAAGCTGAATGCAATCAACCACTTGACTTGAAATGGCGGCAGCCTTTGGAGTGCGGCGACTTGACGCCGCTTTTCGTTCGCTTGCTTTGAACG
>DATEMG010000495.1:0-7976 GCA_035275805.1 Blastocatellia bacterium | reverse complement strand
GACTGTTGTGCTCGATCTGAACAATGTCTTTTGTCCCGGCGCTCCGCGACGCTTGCGGTTGCGGTCGAATATGGAGATTTACTGGGACAGGCTGGAATGGGCCGAGGCGCTGCCCGAGACGACGTTCAAAACGCGGCGGATCGGCCTGGAGTCGGCCGAACTACGTTATCGCGGCTTTTCAAGGTTCTCACAGGCCGACGATTCGTCGCCCGAGTTGCCCGATTACAATCAGCTCGAAGGAACCGCACAGAA
Source organism: Blastocatellia bacterium (assembly GCA_035275805.1). Taxonomy (GTDB): domain Bacteria; phylum Acidobacteriota; class Blastocatellia; order RBC074; family RBC074; genus JAJVID01. The sequence goes on along the minus strand of DATEMG010000495.1, from coordinate 7,724 downwards.
ATGGCGCGACATGATCGGCTATTACACGCGCCACGGCGCCGTGCGCGAGCTGCTCGAAAAGATCGATGACCGTATGACGATCATCTGCGCGGGCGATGAACTCCGGTTGAAGTTCGCCGCATTGCCGGCGCCGCCCGCCGGATGGACGCGCGATTACGTGATGGTTGGCGACGGCTGGATCAAGGACGGAGACCTGAACTCGACGTTTTCAAAGACGGTGCTGCCGCTGCCGTATCACGGGCTGAAGGATTACAATAAGGCCCCGGGCCGTCTTGAGGACGATCCGGCTTACAAGCGGCGCCCGCAAGACTGGCAGACTTATCACACGCGGTATGTGACGCCAGAGTTTTTCCTGAAGGCGTTAAGGAACTAAAAACAATTTCAGCCACGAATGAACACGAATGGACGCGAATAGGAGTATAGGTTAAGCAGTAAATGGATTGAAGAATCACGAATGAGATTGGCGTTTATTCGTGCCCATTCGTGTTCATTCGTGGCTAATAGAAAAGTATGCAAAGTCGCACTCTCCGAATCATTTTGACTGTTTTCTTCATTTGCTTGCTCGCCACGCCGTTCGTCATCAAACGCCTCTCGGCGCGGAATGAGGCCACGACCCCATCCGGAAATCCTTCGACGGCTCTATCTCGCTACGGGTTGAGTTTTCAGGAGGCGGCGCATGCGTCGGGCATCTACTTTACACACTCCGCTCCGAAACTCGACTCAAAGCTCGACCACATCATGCCGCAGATCGCCTCGATGGGCGCGGCGGTCTCGGTAGTGGATTTCGACCGCGATGGTTGGCAGGACATCTACCTGACCAACAGCAGCGAAGGCAAGAGTAACATCCTCTACAAAAACCTGGGCGACGGCCAGTTCAAGGAGATGCTCGGCGATTATTGGGGAAACGGCGAGAACTCGCGCGCAAACGGCGTTTCGATGGGCGCTGTCTGGGGCGATTACGACAACGACGGGTACGAAGACCTTTTCGTTTACAAGTGGGGAAAGCCGGAGCTTTATCACAACGACAGCGGCAAAGGTTTCGCGCGCGTGAGTGAGCAGGCCGGGTTTCCTAAATGGATCAACGCGAACAGCGCGATCTGGTTCGATTACGACCGCGACGGAAAGCTTGATCTCTTCGTGGCCGGTTATTACGACGAGAATGTCGACCTGTGGAATCTCAAAGACACGAAGATGATGCCCGAAAGTTTCGAGTATGCGCTGAACGGCGGGCGCAAGTACCTATTCCACAATCTGGGCGGCGGCAAATTTGAGGAGGTCGCCGAACAACTCGGCGTCAAATCACGCCGCTGGGCGCTGGCCGCGGTCGCGGCTGATCTGCGCGGAACGGGTTATCCCGACCTGTTCATCGCCAACGATTACGGGGTCTCGGAATTGTTCTTCAACGACGGCGGCAAGAAGTTTCGCGAGGTCGGCAAAGAGACGGGCATCGGCTATGCGCCGAAGAGCGGAATGACGGCGGCGATCGGCGACCCGCTCAATCGCGGCGACTTTTCGATCTATGTTTCGAACATCTCCGAAGAGAGCGTGTTGATCCAGGGCAACAATCTGTGGGTTCCACGCAAGGGGACTTCGGGCGACAACCTGAAGTTCGACAACCTGGCGCGCGACCTCGGGGTCGAGATCGGCGGATGGAGCTGGGGCGCGCAATTCGGCGACCTGAACAACGACGGTTATCAGGACATCTACCTGGTCAACGGCTACATCTCGGCGGATAGGGGCAGCAGTTATTGGTACGATTACTCGAAAGTGACGGGCGGCAATACGACGATCATCTCCGACGCTAAGCACTGGCCGCCGATGAACAATCGCAGCCTGTCGGGTTATCAGCAGAAGCGAGTTTGGATCAACGACGGCGCGGGTCAATTCAAAGAAGTCGCGCAGATCGTCGGCGTGACCGACGTCTACGACGGGCGCTCGGTCGCCCTCGGCGATTTCACCAACAGCGGCAAGCTCGACGCCGTGGTGGCGAATCAGAAAGGTCCCGCGCTGCTTTATAAGAACACCGTCGCTCCCGACAACAAATGGATCGCATTCGACCTGGAAGGCTCGGCGAGCAATCGCAGCGCTATCGGCGCTCAAGTTCGGGTCTTCTGGACGGGGGGGCGGCAGGCTCAGGAAGTCACGGGCGGCAGCGGCTTCTGCGCGCAAAATCAGCGGCGGTTGCATTTCGGCCTCGGGAAAAACGCGAACGTCGATCGAGTCGAGATTCGCTGGCCTTCCGGCAAAACGCAGACCATCCAGGCCCCGGAGACCAACAAAATTCACAAACTGAAGGAGTCGTAACGTTATGGCTGAAGCAGTCACAGGAACCGGCATGACTCAAGAAGTCTCGGGCCCAACGCCGTCTTCGCAAGACGCCATGCATTCGAAGCCGCCGTCCGCGCTGTCGCGATTCTTCAGCATCGAGAATCGCTATCTCCCGCCCATGCTGATCACGTCGATTCTGCTGGTCGGTCAGATTTCATATGGATTGCTGGAAAGCTTCACTCAAACGGCGCTGGCCATCGCCGCAGCTATGCTGCTCGAACTCGCGCTGGGCCGATTGTTTTACGGCAAATACCCGAATCTGGCCAGCTCATACATTTCCGGCATCAGCGTCGGCATTCTGATTCGTTCGCCGGCATTTTGGCCTTTCGCGCTGGTCAGCGCCGTCTCGATCACGTCCAAGTATGTGGTCCGCTGGAAGGGGCGCCATTTGTGGAACCCGTCGAACTTCGCCATCTGCACGATGCTGTTGTTGGCGCCGGAAGCGGTCTCGACGCTGAGCATTCAATGGGGGAACGCGGTATATCCGATGCTGATCGTGTGGACGTTGGGGGCGCTCATCACCTGGCGGGTGAAGCGGTTCCACATCACGGCCACCTACGTGCTCTCTTTCCTGGTCTTCGCCGCGCTGCGCGGTTTGATCACGGGCCACAGCTTCCAGGCCGAAGTCGCGCCGATCACCGGGCCGATGTATCAGCTCTTCATCTTCTTTATGATCACCGATCCGAGGACGACGGTGAAAGCTAAGTGGGCGCAATGTCTGGTGGCGTTCCTGGTGGCCGCGATGGAGATGGTCCTGCGATTGGCCGAGAACATTCACGCGCCGTATTACGCGCTGACGATCGTCGGCCCGGCGGCGCTCGCGTTAGAAATCTGGTTGACAACGAGAAAGCAGGAAAACAGAAAAATGTAGGACCGCAAAGATCAGACAATCTGGTTCCATATCTATTTTTCTGTCCCACATTTTTCTGTTTTCGAGCGAGCATCTAACAGTGATAGACAAGCCGAGCGCATCTAGAACGATACTACTCCCGCTGGCGGTTGTCGCTGTTCTCATTCTTGTGTGGACAGGAGTGTGGAAGGCGGGAATTTTTCACGAAAGCGCCTTCCCGTCGCCGCTCGCCGTGCTGCGCGGCTTTGGCGAGGAGATACGCAGCGGGCGCCTGTTCAACGACCTGATCACTTCGCTGTTTCGCGTAAGCTGTGGTTTCGTGATCGCAGTTGCGACGGGCGTTCCGATGGGCTTGTGGATGGGGCAGCGTATGGCTGCTCGGTTGGCTTTTCTGCCGATCATCAACTTTTTCCGCAACCTGTCGCCGCTGGCGTGGATACCGTTTGCGATCCTGTGGTTCGGCGTTGGCGACGCGTCTCCGATCTTTTTGATCTTCCTGGCTGCGTTCTTCCCCATTGCGCTTGCGACGATGGCCGCGGTGGCGAACATCCCGTCGGTCTACTTTAGAGTCGCGCGGGATTACGGCCTGCAGGGCTTCGAGAATCTGACGCAGGTTGCGCTGCCTGCGATCATGCCGCAGGTGGTCACTACGCTCAGGGTGGCGGCGGGGCTTTCGTGGCTCGTGGTCGTCGCCGCCGAGATGATCGCCGGGCGCGACGGACTGGGCTTCGCGGTGATGGATACGCGCAACGGCCTGCGCACCGATTTGCTGGTGGTCGAAATGATTGTGATCGGATTGATCGGCGTAGTGATTGATCGCCTTTTGGCGCAATTGACGAAGATTCCGAGCGTGCGTTGGGGGTATGAGCGGTAAAACAATACAACTAGAAAAAGTCTGCCGGTCGTTCGGGACGGTGGAAGTGTTGCGCGAAATCTCTCTGGATATACATCGCGGCGAATTCGTGGCCGTCGTCGGCCCGTCGGGGTGTGGCAAGACGACGCTGCTCAACCTGCTCTCCGGCTACGACCGCCCTTCGTCCGGCGTCATCAGTCGCGAAGGCCACGTGCGGATGGTCTATCAGCAGGACGGATTGTTCCCCTGGCTGACGGTCGAGGAAAACATCGCGCTCGGCTTGCGGCAAATCGGCGATGAAAAAGAACGCGAGCGGCAGGTGGCCGAAATGATAAACCTGATCCGGCTAAAAGGGTTCGAGAATCATTACCCGCACCAGCTTTCAGGCGGGATGCGACAACGCGTCGAACTTGCGCGCGCGCTGGCCGGCGATTCCGACATCCTGCTCCTTGACGAGCCGTTCTCAGCGCTCGATTACCTGACCAGGCTGCGGATGCGGCAGGAACTGGCCAGGCTGCTGCGCGAGCGCCCTCGCACCGTGGCGCTTGTGACGCACGACATTGAGGAAGCCGCTCAACTCGCCGACCGCGTGATCGTTTTGACCGAACGCCCGGCGCAGATCCGCTTCGAGTTGAGCATCGTGGCGCCGCGCCCGCGCGACCTGACGCATCCTGAAGTCGTCGGCGCCACTCATCGCATTCTGACGGAGCTCGGGTTTGAACATGACGCGGAGGGGATCGTCGCATCCGCGGCCCAAACGTGAGATTTGTCATTGACCGAAATTTTCACTCGAGGGAATAATCAATGTTTCGTTCTTCCGCCATACGCTGGATCATTGGAGTAATCGTGGTCATCGCCGTGCTCGGTTTGCTGCGCTACAAGCCGTGGCAGCGCGGCGCGCAGCAGACGGCCGGCATGGCTGACGAGGCCCGTGAAAAGCTCAACGTCGGTTTTCTGCCCGTGACCTGACATCTGACGTGCCCGGTGACGGATTTCGCAACCCGCACCAGCGCGACGACTCGGTTCGAGTCGCAACGTTTCACGGATTTCCCGACCATCGTCGAATCGATCAAAAGCGGTCGCCTGCAGGCCACCTTCATGATCGCGCCGCTGGCGATGAAGCTGCGCGAGCAGGGCGTGCCGGTGAAGATTCTTTACCTCGGCCACCGCGACGGCTCGACGGTCATGGTGCAGAAAGACAGCACGGCAAAATCGCTGCGCGATCTGCGCGGCAAGATCTTCGCCATTCCTAGCAAGTACAGCAACCAGAATCTGGTCATCAACAAGTTGATGGAAGATCAAGGCGTCAAGCCCGACGAGATCAGATTCGTCGAAATGCCGCCGCCCGACATGCCCGGCGCGCTGGCGGCCAAGGCGATTGACGCTTACTTCATCGGCGAACCGCACGCCGCCAGGGCTGAACTCGACGGCAGCGGGCGCGTGCTTTACCACGCCAAAGACATCTGGCCGCGCTTCATTTCTTGCGTCCTGGTCGCGACCGAGAAATTGATCAAAGAGCGACCGGCGATGGTGAAAGACCTTGTGCGCGGCATCGCCGAAAGCGGCGAGTGGGCCGAAACGCACCGTCTGGAAGCGGCCAGGGTCGCCGCCCCCTATTTCCGGCAGGACGAAAAGGTCGTGCGCTACGTGCTGACCCAGCCGCCCGACCGCGTCAGCTACAGGATGCTCACGCCGACTGATGAAGATCTGCAACAGATTCACGACATGGCTTTGAAGGCCGGGATATTGGGAAAGCCGATAGAGATGAAAGATTTGATTGACCGCTCGTTCATCCCGGCGGATATCAAGCCGGCGGCAATCAACGTAAATTAGCGATTCCGGAGATTCCTATAAAGTGATTATTCGATATGCATTACTGGTCGTAATTTCGGCAGCCCTTTTCACTCCTGCCTGCCAAAACAAATCCTCGAATGAAAACGCTGGCGCCGCGCCGGACGCCGTAGCGACAACCGCGACTCCGACGCCAGGCGCTTCTCCATCGCCGTCGACGACGCTGCCGCCGTTGGCGCCCAAATTCGCAGAAGTCACGTTCACCGACGTGACATCTCAGGCGGGCATTCGGTTCAAGCACAACAACGGCGCATTCGGCAAAAAGTATCTGCCGGAGACGAATGGGTCGGGCTGCGCGTTTCTCGATTATGACAACGACGGCTGGCAGGACGTTCTGCTAATCAATTCGACGAGCTTCGCCGACGCTCCGAAGAAGATCAATTCCGTGATGGCGCTCTATCACAACAATCAGAATGGCACATTCACAGATGTCACGAAGGCGGCCGGGCTGGCCAAATCGATCTACGGGCAGGGCGTGGCCGTCGGCGATTATGACAACGACGGCTTCGTGGACATTTTCGTCACCGCGCTCGGCCAAAGCAGGCTATTTCGCAACAACGGCGCCGGGAAGTTTACGGATGTGACTGCGAAGGCCGGGCTGACGTCGCCGGGCTATTTCTCTTCGTCGGCAGCCTTCTTCGATTACGACAAGGACGGGCGGCTCGATCTCTTCCTTTGCAACTACGTCGAATGGTCGCCGGAGAGCGACGTCTTTTGCGCGCTCGACAACGTCAACAAGAGTTATTGCACACCGGAGAAATACAATGGCCAGAGCTCGCGGCTCTATCATAACGTCGGCGGGAAGTTCGTCGACGTAACCGAAAAGGCCGGCCTGCTCGACCCCACTGGAAAATCTCTAGGCGTGGCTATCATCGATTACGACCGTGACGGCTGGCCCGACATCTTCGTCGCCAACGACACGCAACCGAACAAGCTCTACAAAAACAACGGCGGCAAAGGGACATTCACCGAATCGGCTCTGACGGCGGGCGTGGCGCTCAGCGAGGAAGGGCGGGCGCGCGGCGGGATGGGAACCGATTTCGCGGACATTGACGGATCGGGTAATCCGAGCATCATCGTCGGCAACTTCTCGAATGATATGCTGGCCCTCTTCCGAAATCAGGGCAAGGGACTATTCATTGACCAGGCGCCCTCGTCAAACCTCGGCCAGGCGACGCTGCTCTCTCTGACTTTCGGCCTGTTCTTTTTCGATTACGACCTTGACGGCAGACACGACTTCTTCATGGCCAACGGTCACGTCGCCGACGACATTAACAAAGTTCAGCCGAAGATCACCTACGCGATGAAACCCCAACTGTTCAGCGGCGAGGGCAAAGCCAGATTCACTGAGACGTCTGCCCGCGCTGGCCGTCCGTTCCAGCGGGCCGTCGTCGGGCGCGGCGCGGCTTACGGCGATTATGACAACGACGGCGACCTTGACATCCTGCTGACGACAAACGGCGGCCCGGCCTACCTGCTGCGCAACGACAACGGCAATCAGGCGCGCTTCGCCCGGTTCAAAACCGCCGGCGACAAATCGAACCGCGACGGCATCGGCGCGAAGATCACCGTCACTCTGGCCGACGGGTCGAAACAGTGGCAGACGGTACACAGCGGGTCGAGTTATTGCTCGCAGAGCGAATTGCCACTAACGTTCGGTCTGAACCGCAACGATAAGATCGAGCGAGTTGAAATCGAATGGCCTAGCGGAAAGGTGGACAAATTGACCGACCTGGGGGCCAATCAGCTTTATGTCGTGAAGGAAGGCGCCGGAGTCAGCGAGTCCAAGCCGCTGCCAATGCCACAGCCAACGCCTGCGCCATCGCCCACCGTGGGCAATTG
>DATEMG010000494.1:0-13001 GCA_035275805.1 Blastocatellia bacterium | reverse complement strand
CCCTGCTCGTAGCGCCGCAATAACTGGCGCGCCGCCGCAGCCCCTTTTGTCGCTTCCTCCATCAGGCGCCGGCCCTTCTACGCCTTCTTATCCAAAAGCGATATCTCATAGCTCATATACCAAATCTTTCGCTCGGCTCGGGTCATGATTTTGCATCAGACCCAGACCATCCCTCATTTTGAGACGCTTCCCAAAGGCTCCATACCTTGAGCCTTGATGACCGGAGTGGCGGTCGGCCCAGTGAGGAACTTGATCAAGTCCCTGGCCGCCTTCGGCGCTCTTGAGTTAACGCTGATTCCCGCTGTGAACGTTACATACGACTGTATATCCGACGGGAGCGGGCCGACGAGTTCGACGCCGGGAGTCGTCAGAATTTGGGTGATGACGACAATGCCAAGCTCGACCTCACCCCTGGCGACAAGCTCGGAAACGATGTCGGATTCGGGCCTTGTCACTTTCGACTTGATGGCTTCGGCGACACTGAGGCGCTCAAGCATGCCAGCCACATAGACGCCGCTCCCAACTCTCAGGTAAGCGATCGACTTCGCATCGAGCAACGCGTTCTTGAATGCTTCAACCGAACTGATGTCAGGCTTGCGCGCCCCCGCGCGTACTTCCACGCCGATCCCCGAGCGCGCAATGTCGGCGCGTGTCTCCGCAATTATCTTGCCATCTTTGATCCACTCATCAACGGGAGCCGACCCGCTGATCAAGATATCGAACGGTTCGCCCGCGTTGGCGCGACGCGCAAACCCGGTAGGCAGATCGCTAGAGATAGCGATCTTGTGGCCCGTCGCGCGCTCGAATTGAGGGCCGACCTCGGCGAGCACGGTCGCGATCGCCCTTGCAGTCCAGACTTTGATCTCTGGGGCATTTGCATGTTCTGTTTGACCGAAAAACAATGCTATAAACCCGAGCCCTGTTATCACAGAAATCGCCAGATTCATCTTCTTACCTCCGATTGCGGAAGGCGCGGTTAGGAAATTGAACTGAGGCCTTACACTAAGGTCTGATTAGGCTACTGGTGTGTCATCTTTCCCTGGCTGATGCGCAGTTCCCGCCCTCATAATCCGAAAATACGCCGACACTCGCGGGCGATAAAGAAAATATGCAATGACCGCGAACAGCAAACTGTGCGTTATCAACTCAAACACCGAGTGAAACGCGCTGAGAATGACGTGGTATGACATCCAAATGAGCAAAAACCAGCGCGCCCAGTCGCGGCCGCGAAGCAAAAACACTCCGCCAAGTATCGCAAGAAGACGAACGAGCAGCACCCAGACATTGTCATAGTCAAAATGGCGCTGCGCCTTGAACTCGGCGCCGTGGTAGGCGAGTCCGATGACTCCGGCTACTATGAATATACAACCGATGGCCGTGACCGAGTGTGGACGTTTGTTCATAAGATCTTCAGGGATACACCAGCTTCGCCTGCATTTTTCGGATGTTGGCGCCGGGGAATTTTCCCGTGGCGTTGACCTCGGCCAGCCGTTTCTTGGCCTCCTCCAGTGTAGTTCCGGCGTAGACGGCGATGAAACCGAACTTGGCGTCGACGTTGGTATAGGTGATGTTCTCTTCGATATTATCGTTACACATGAACCTCATGGAAAAGACCTTGCTTCGAGGGAACAGCGCCTGGGCCTGGAGGCGCTCTTCCTCCGTTATCATACATGGCTCCGTAGTCTTCAGAATGACCGCGTAGAAGGCCTCCGACAGATACTCCGCGCGGGCCACTCCGTCCCTGGGTCTTTCAAAGCAAAGCTCGTGAGGTTTTAAGCCCCGACAGGCTCTTTGGGGGCCAGTGGGATCAGGTTGAACCTTCCCCTGGCTGTCGACGCCCGCCGCGGCGGTCGTCAAAAAGAAGGCGAAAGCGATTATGGTTCGGGCAGTTTTCATAGGGAGCGCTCCTCTGGGTTATTCGATGCGGAATTTTGGGCCACATCGCCGTTCCGCATGGTAGTGATCTTCTCTTTCTTCGTCATGAATCTTCTCTAGCATTCGTGATAGCTGGGCGGTCTAACGCCCCCGATAAACGGTGTCCAAGTGATGACTGCGGCGCCGCTGTTCAGGCGTCCGGTTCAACTCGTTGTTTGACGGCCGCTGTCAGAGCGCATCAATCAGCGGGAATCCTCGATTCGCATATACTGCGCTTCTAAGGCCGGTTTCGCATTCTCGTCGAGCAGCGACATCGCGCGCGTCCATCGTCCGAGGACGAACTCGTCGTAGATGCGCACGCGATATTTGGACGCGCCACGGTCGCGACGATCCGGGGTGATAGTAAGCTCGGAGCCGCGAAGCTCGTAACGTCCGTCCGAAACGCTGGAAGACGTCCTCTCGAGCAGCCCCACGTTCGTGACGGTTCCGATACCGAACTCATATCGGCCGTTGGCCATGAACTTGTACTGGGCAATGCCGACGCGCTGGCTGTTTCGCCACGTTCCTTGAAGCTCCTTGGATAACGCCTTGCCGCCGTCGGAGTTCCATCCGCGCGGCCGGAGACTGTGGAACAGACGGGCGAAAGAGAGATCGTCCAACAAGCACCGCGCAGGGTTTCCAACTCCCCAGACGATGTTCACCCGCCCCTGGCCGGCTGGAAACGCCATTGTCATGGCTGTGGCGTATTCATAGCTTCCCCCGACGAGTCTTTGAACATCGGCGCGGAACCAGAAGAACGGCCACCCGGCCCCGGCGACGCCTCGCATCGCGTTGTAGCTGTCGCTCTTGAGGCCCCAACCGGGCAGCGCTTCGAGAATGGCTGCGCGGGCATCTGCGTCGAGCGCGCCGGTCGAAGGTCGGGCCGGGCTGATCCCGTATGCGCACGGCGTCTTCTCGTCGACCGTTGTTGGAGTCAACACGATCATGCGGCCGTCCCGTTGCGAGGCGTAACCCGGCGGCGCGTCGAAGTCGACCTCGATCTCGCCGGCTGGAACCGAGCCCGATTTTGACGTCGCGGCTGCGGGAGTAGCCGGCGCAACGTCAAGGCTGTCGAGGAATGCGCTCACCTCACGGTTTACCTCGTCTCCGGCGGCCATGGTCAATACGCCGATAGCGCGGCCACGCCCAACGATGGCGACGAGCGAGATCGCGGTGATCGTCCCCTGGGCGTCAACCCGCTGGCCGCCCACCGCCGCCACAAAGTCGCCATCGGGTTGAAGCTGCGGTTTGGGCGCCGGCCCGGGCAGGATCGGTTCGACGCGGGCGCGCCAAATCCGGACAAACTCGTCGGAGGCGGAGCCGGTCGCCTGGTAACTCGCGTAGAAGGTGATCAGTCCGATTCCGCTCGCGCGCCGGTATGCGATTCCGTCCTGTAACGTCTGCTTTACCCAGCCGCGCGGCGGTGTGTAGGTCAGAAACTCAAATGTGTCGGCGTAGGCCTCGCCGGCGAGAGGGATCACAGCGGCCAGTAACCCAAGCATTGAAAGCCAGAAGCTGTTCGTCATGTTTTCGATCCTCCACAATCGGGCCGCGCCTGTGAAGTTGATAATAACCAAAGCGTAGCCAACGTTCGTAATAAACAACAGTACAATGGAACGCGGATGACGCGGATAGAGCGGATTCACACCGATCCTTTAGTTCTTATCCGCGACGATCCGTTGTATTCGCGTCATCCGCGTTCCAAAGCTATTTCGATAACGTCCGCGCCTTGACGGCCGCAATCACCGATGCCGGTATTCGCGCTACGGTGATGTACTTGGGGCCGTCTCCGACCGGCAACCGCACAATCTCGGCGCGCTTAGAGATCGAGATGATTGACAGGTCGTCGCTGCGGGTATTGGTAATGAGACAGAGGCGGCCCTTATCCGCGACCTCCGCCCAGCCCGGCGCGTCGCCGACCGGGATTGTGGCGATCAGCTTAAGGTCCGGAGCCCGGACAAGGGCGGCGTAGTCTGAGGCGCGGCCCGCGAGACAGAGCGTCCTACCGTCGGGGGTAAGCGCCAGGCCGTGATGCGGCGAATCGAAGTCCCAGTCGGCAACCGTGACGCCGGGCTTCACCGGCAGGTCGAGGCGCTTGACCACCTTCCGAGCAGCGAGGTTGTATGCCACCACTGCGTGCTCATTCGACAACTGCGCGTAGATGCCCTTCTCGTCCGGGGTAAACTGCCAGGGGCGAATGCCGTTGTCGAACCGTATCCGGTCGAGGGTCTGCAACGTGCCTACATCGGCGATGGTCAGCTGGAATGGATAGACCGAGGTCTCCGTCGGCGCCGGAGCGCCGGTCTGACGTGGGAAGGAGCCGATCGGGCCGATGCTGGTGTTGTAGAGTCGGCGGCCATCTCGCGAGATCTTGTTGTCGTGCGGATAGACGCCAGTGGCGACATGGCCCGTGATCTCGCCTGTGTCAGCCGCAATCTTGTAGACCCGATTGTCCACGAGCGCTGACACGAAAAGGTTCTTTCCGTCCTGCGTAAGCGTCATGTGGTCGGCGCGCCTGGTGTTTAACGACCTCTGCCACAGTAGGCGGCCGCTCTCAATATCGAACGCCGCGACGTCGCCGAGATAGCCGCGCGAGACATAGAGCGTTCGCCCGTCGGGAGAGACATCAGTGTCTTGAGCGTAATTCGGCGCCCCCGGTCCCTCCCTCTTCACACGCGCCGGATTGACATCGATAGCGCCCAGGATAGACCGTGAGGCCACATCCACAAGGGCGACTGTGCCCTCCTGCGCATTGGCCACCAGCGCAATCTCGATGGGTGTCGGCTTAATCTGCGCCGCTTTCACCGAAGATTGCGCCGCTTTAGGTGAAGGGGACGCATTATTCGCTGACTCTGAGGTTGTTGCGCTCGATTGCAAAAGCATCATTGCAAGGAAGAGAGTCGTTAAGCTGAGAAGTTGTTTCATTGAGTTGCAACTAATAGTTTGATACTGTCGGGTTGTTTGTTTTCGCCCTGACAAGAAGGCCTAACATCTATTGTTAGGCGTCACTTTGTCCCCTCATTCTTGGCCCAATCGAGAAAAATACCTAGAAGTTCATTGAGGTTTTCCGCGCCTCCATGCCCGTGAAACACAAAGCTTTCGACCTTGCAATGAACCCAATCAGCATCGCTGCGTTCGATCGATATTTCCAGGAAGGCTGCAGTTTCCAAGTCGGTGTCCGCTAACTCAATTCGGAGCGACCAACCGGGATTATCGAGGGTTTCAATTGTGACTCCGTACGTGTGCTCCCAATCACCGTCGCATTGTGACACGTACCATTCTTGCAGTCGTTGGAGTTCGTTCGACATAGGATCACATTGCGATAGAGGGGCAAAAACTCCGGTCTTCGCTTCGAGTAACGTTCTACTATGAGGTAATCAAGCCCATTTCAATTTCGGTTCATTGCAACGCGCTGCGTCGTGGCGCAATTACCATATAAGAGCCTTTCAAGAGGTAACCTCGAAATACTCCTCGCCATCAAACACGAACTTTGCTTGCTTTAATAGCGACCGCCAAGTGTCGTCATCGATGTTGTAATCAATGAGGAGTTTCCGCACGCCTGTCTCCTCCGCCGCTTCCTCATCAAATTCACAGGTCACACTATCGCGGGCGAGCGTAAATCTTATGATACCGCCATAGACCGTAACTTGCTGAATCTCCTTGACGGTACAAACGCCTTCATCATCCTCGCCCAAGTTGCGTGTGAAGTTCCAATGGCGCCCTCCTTGCTCTGGGTCTCCTTCTCCAAAATAGATCCCGTGAACCACGAAGTCTGATGTGTACTCTTCCTGTTCGCCCGCCACCAGACTGGCTTTAATGCGTATCTCGTTTTCTATCACGAACCACCTCAAAATAGCGACAGCGGCCCCGAGACCAACTGTTCGCCGTAATGTCCGATGAATTTCTTCACGCCTTTCTGCCCGAGAGCCCATGTCCACCGAGCTTGCATAAGCGCCCTCCTGACTGCTGGAGAAAGCCACGACTGATTGATTACCGCTGAAGCCTGAGACGGCGGGGAGTATAAGGCCGCCCCGCAGTCGAGGCAATAAATTTCGGCATTCTCGCCACTCGGCGGATAATTCTCCGCCATCCAGCCCGCAGTCTTGCGCCTCTCGAGGAGCCGCCATATCATTCGACTGGTTTTATAGTCATGAATCATCGAGCTTAACCACACTCCTGGAGAAAATGAATGATCAAGTTGAAAGTGAATGGCGAGAGCCGTGAATTCGACGGCGAGCCAGATATGCCGCTGTTGTGGTACCTGCGCGACGAGTTGCGTTTGACGGGAACTAAGTACGGCTGCGGCGCGGGTCTGTGCGGCGCCTGCACGGTTCACGTGAACGGGGCCGCTACGCGCAGTTGCCTGATACCTATGCAGAGCCTGGCCGGGAAAATGGTCGTGACCATCGAAGGTCTGAGCGCAAAAGCCGACCATCCCGCTCAAGAGGCCTGGCGGCAGGCCAACGTCCCGCAGTGCGGCTATTGCCAGAGCGGGCAGATCATGCAAGCCGCCGCGCTGCTCAAACAGAAGCCGAAACCGACTGACGCCGACATCGACTCGGCCATGAAGGGCAACATCTGCCGCTGCGGGACCTATCAACGCATCCGCGAGGCGATCAAGATGGCGGCCAGCAAGACTGCCGCGAGCAGCCCGCCATCGAGCAAACCGGCCGCGGCCAAAAGGACGGCGGGGGTGAAGAAATGAACAGAATCGAACTGGTCACTCGTCGCACTTTTCTTGGAGGCATGTTCTCCGCCGGCGCGTTTGTGCTCGGCGCGCGCCTCCTGCCTGTCGAAGCGATGGCTTCGACCGATGCGGGTCTTGCCGCATGGAATCCGAGCGTCTATCTGGGGATCGAACCCGACGGCGCGGTCATCATCGTCGCGCACCGCTCGGAGATGGGCACTGGCATTCGCAGCGTGCTCCCCATGGTGCTGGCCGATGAACTGGACGCCGACTGGGCGCGGGTGAAGATCGAACAGGCCATCGGCGACGCCAAATACGGATCGCAGAACACCGACGGCTCCTGCTCGATCCGCGATTTTTACGACGCGATGCGCGAGGCCGGATCGAGCGCCCGAATGATGCTGGAAAGCGCGGCGGCGGCGCAGTGGGGCGTTCCCGTCGCCGAATGCAAGGCGCAAAACCATCAGGTCGTTCACGCGGGCAGCGGACGGAAACTCGGCTACGGCGAGCTTGCGGCGTCGGCGGCCAACCAAGCAGTGCCGAAAAAAGAAGAGCTGAAATTCAAATCCCCGGCGGAATATCGCTATATCGGCAAAGACACGCCGACCGTCGATCGCGACGGCATCTGCGCGGGCAGCGGGACCTTCGGCATCGACGCGACGATGCCGGGAATGGTCTACGCCTCGATCGCGCGATCGCCTGTGCTCGGCGGAAAGCTGAAAAGTTACGACGATCAGGAGACGCGCAAGGTTCGCGGCGTGCAGAAGGTCGTGCAGCTTCCCGGATTCAAACCGCCGCACACATTCCAGGCTCTGGGCGGTGTGGCGGTGATCGCCGACAACACCTGGGCCGCGATCAAGGGCCGCGAGAAACTCAAACTGGATTGGGAAGCGGGTGAGAACGCGAGCTATGAGTCGGCGGCTTACAAACAATCGCTGCTCGAAACCGTCCGCAAGCCGCAGAAGGTCGTGCGTAACGTGGGCGACGTGGACGCCGAATTCGCCAAGGGTGGCAAAATCCACGAAGCCGAATATTATGTCCCGCACCTGGCGCACGCTCCGATGGAGCCGCCGGCGGCGGTCGCCGAGTTCAAGGACGGTAAAGCTCTGATCTACGCCGCCACGCAGAACCCACAGGCCGTGCAGGACACCGTCGCCGCCGCCCTCGGCATCGACAAGAAAAACGTAGAATGCCACGTGACGCTGCTCGGCGGCGGCTTCGGGCGCAAATCGAAACCCGATTACGTCGCCGAAGCCGCGCTGCTCTCTCGCGAGGTCGGCAAACCGGTCAAGGTGACGTGGACCCGGGAGGACGACATCCGCTACGACTACTACCACGCGGTCGCGGCGATGTATATGAAGGCCGCCGTGGACGAAAAAGGCCGCCCGACGGCATGGCTGCAGCGCAGCGCGTTTCCGTCCATCGGTTCAACGTTCGGTGGCCCGTCGGTGACCTCAGGGCAGGGCTTCGAGATGGGGATGGGATGGACGAATGTGCCTTTCGACATTCCGAACCATCGCGCGGAGAACGGGCCTGCAAAGGCTCAAGTCCGCATCGGATGGCTGCGTTCGGTGGCGAACATCTACCACGCCTTCGCCGTGAGCTCCTTCGTGGACGAGTTGGCGCAATTGGCGAAGCGCGATTCGGTCGAATACCTGCTCGACGTCCTGGGGCAGTCGCGCAAGATCGATGTCGGGCAGCGCGGCCCGATGGCCGAGAAGTTCCCGTTGGAGACGGGGCGTCTGCGGCGCGTGATCGAGCTTGCGGCGGAACGCTCCGACTGGGCCAAGAAGAAACCCGCGAAGGGGCGCGCGCTGGGCGTCGCGGCGCACTGGAGTTTCCTGAGTTACGTCGCCGCGGTCGTCGAAGTGGAAGTGGGCGTCAGCGGAAAGATTCGCATCCCCCGCGTGGACATCGCGGCGGACGTGGGCAGAGTGATCAACCCCGACCGCGTGAAGTCCCAGTTCGAAGGCGCGTCGGTATTCGGCGCTGGCATCGCGCTCATGGGCGAGATCACGGCGGCGGGCGGCGCGATCGAGCAATCCAACTTCCACAATTATCTGGTGGCGCGGATCAACGAGGCGCCGATTGAAACGCGCGTCCACCTGATAGAGAGCGACGCGCCGCCCGCCGGAGTCGGCGAGCCTGGAGTCCCGCCGATGCTCCCGGCGATCTGCAACGCGGTGTTCGCGGCGACGGGCAAACGCATCCGCGACCTGCCGCTCAGAAAGCATAAAATCTGAGACGGCCTGGGATAGAGGGACAGGGGGACAAGGCGACGGGGCGAAGAAGATGAAATGTCACCCCGTCGCCCCGTCCCTTTTTCGGCCCCAAAATAAAATTGCTCGAAGGTTTTGACGCCTTCGAGCGCTTTTTCAACGGAAGCGGGATAGTAAAGACTTAAAGTCACATCATCAACACATTGACACTCTTTCAGAGCCTATAGTAGCTTTTGTTTAGTTCAGCGCACGAATCAGGTCGGCCGCAGCGCGCGCGCCACGCCGGCTGGTATAATCCCATGAGGTTTCGCTCAACAAGGAGAAGCACAACCACTGCGTAATTTGAAAATCACATTGCCGGAACGCGGGCTTGAGGCGTTGTTCGGCCCGCATGATCAGAACATCAAATATCTGGAATCGCTGCTCAGTGTGCGACTGGGGGGCCGGGGCGCCGAATTGATAGTCGAAGGCGACGAGGCCGACGTCGCCATCGTCGAACGCATCCTGAAAGATTACGGGAAACTCTTCAACGAAGGCCGCACTCCCTCGGCCAGCGAGTTACGCGACGCTTTCAAACAGATCGCCGATGACCGCACGTCGTCTTTGCGCGAAGCGCTGGAGGGACAGAAGCGAATCAACCCGTCAGGTCGCAAGCAGGTCACCGCGCGCGGCCCCAATCAGAAACTTTACCTCGAAGCGATTGAAAAGTACGACATCGTTTTCGGAATTGGCCCGGCCGGAACCGGAAAGACCTTCCTCGCGGTGGCGATGGCCGTGCAGTACCTGATGTCGAAGCGGGTCAATCGCATCGTCCTTGCGCGCCCGGCGGTCGAGGCCGGCGAAAAGCTCGGATTTCTGCCGGGAGACTTGCAGGACAAAGTCGATCCTTACCTGCGCCCGCTTTACGACGCGCTCTTCGACCTGGTCGATTACGAGCGGGTGACCAAGTTCATTGAAAAGCGCGTCATCGAAGTCGCGCCGTTGGCGTTTATGCGCGGAAGGACGTTGGGGGATGCGTTTGTCATTCTGGACGAGGCGCAGAATACGACCTCCGAACAAATGAAGATGTTTCTGACGCGCATCGGCTTCGGGTCGAAGGCCGTGATCACGGGCGACGTGACGCAGATCGACCTGCCTTCGGGGCGCAAGTCGGGCCTTGTGGAAGCGCAGCGCGTCGTCAGCGGCATCGAGGGAATCTCCTTCATCCACTTCGACGAGCGCGACGTCGTCCGCCATCAACTGGTGCAAATGATCATCAGGGCTTACGATGACCACAACAAGAAGATCAACCTCTAGCCATCAGGGGAGACAAGGGGACGGGGAGACAAGGAGACGGGGAGACAAAGGGTTGCATACGCCCCACAGGGAGATTGAAGTCATCAACCGCCAGCGGATACGCAAAATTGACAAGGATCGAGTCGTTGAATTGTCGCGAGCCGCTCTCGATCGCATCGGCCGCACGGAAGCGGTTTTGACCGTCACGTTCATACGCGACCGCGCGATGCGTCGCCTTAACCGCGATTACCGTGGGATCGATGGGCCGACAGACGTGCTCTCGTTCGCTTATCATGAGGAAGAAGAAGCGCCGGAATTCGATGAGACTAGTCACATCGGAGACGTCGTGATTTCAGTCGAGACCGCCGGACGCTACGCGCGCGAACTGGGCCTGAGCTTCGACCGCGAGATCGAGTTTCTGGTGATTCACGGCGCGCTTCATCTGGCCGGTTACGACCACGAGACGGACGACGGCGAGATGAATAGAGTTGAAAGAAAGTTGAGAAAAGAATTGCTTAAATAAAGCTGGCGGTTAGTGGCTGGTGGTTGGATTTAGATAACCAGCTACAAGGCGCCAGGCACAACAACTATGGAATCCGAAATAACCTTGACCAGCATCTTTATTTTGGTGCTGGTCGTTACCGCCACTGCAAAAAGCGCCCTCGATGAACTCAGCGACGTCGGCTTGCGACTGCTGGCCAGCGAAGGAAACGGGTCGCGTCACACCGAATTCTGGCGTTCGATTGTCGACCATTACCAGCAATTTCGCTTCACGCTCACGTTCGGCATTCATGTTTCGATCGCGTCGATCGCGATCCTTATCAGCTCGATATCGAATCAGCTCTACCCACAGCATTTCCTGGCGGTGTCGTTCGCCGGGATGATCCTGACGGTCATCATGTTCCGGCAAATATTGCCGATGATCCTCTCTCAAAGAAACCCGGCGGGCGCCCTGCTCAAACTGCGATTTCCGCTGCAGATGCTGTGGCCCGTGCTCGGTTTCGTCGCGAATCTCATCTACGGCGCGCTGCGGAGGAAGCAGCGCGAGGCCGAAGTCCAGTCCCCCGCCGAGGCCAAGGAGGAGGGCGGCGAGAACATAGAACTGCAGGCGCTGCTCGACGTGGGCGAAGAAGAGGGCATCATCGAGGAGAACGAGGGCGAGCTGATTCAATCGGTCATCCGCTTCAGCGACCGCACGGCCGGTGAAGTGATGACGCCACGCCCGAACATCGTCGCCGTCGAGGCCGGCGCTACGCTCGAGGCCGTGCGCGACCTGATGATCGAATCGAAATATTCCCGTCTTCCCGTTTACAGCGGCCAGATGGACAACATCGAGGGCGTGATCTACGTGCGCGACCTGCTGAAATACTGGCAGCTCGGCGAAATGGACCGCCGCTGCGCCTCGATCGCCCGCTCGACCTACTTCGTGCCCGAAACAAAGCCTATAGACGAGCTGCTGCCCGAGATGCAGAAGGCCAAGACGCCGATGGCGATCGTCATCAATGAATACGGCGGGCTGGCCGGACTGGTCACCATCGAAGACCTGGTCGAAGAGATCGTCGGAGAGATCGAGGACGAGGACGAGCCGGAGCCGCAAGCGACGGAGGCCGACATCATCGAGGAGGCCGAAGGCGTCGTCGCGCGCGGCCACGTTGAGGTCGGCAAAATCGAGCGCAGGTTCGACGTTGAACTGGCCGCCGATGATTTCACCACGGTCGCCGGCCTGGTCATAAACGAGCTCGGCCACCTGCCCGTGATCGGCGAAGAGATAACGTTCCGCGGGCTGCGCTTCAAAGTGGTCGAAGCCGACGAACGCCGAGTCTCGCGCGTCAGAATTCATAAGCCGGCCCAGGCGCTTGACGAGAGGGCCGACGTCGCCGAGGCTTCGGCGGCGGCGCGGGCCGAGAAGCGCAATTCCATGTTTTTGATGTGACATGACCGAGAAACATAAATCCGGCTTCGCGGCGCTCATCGGGCGCCCCAACGCGGGCAAATCGACTTTGCTCAACGCATTGGTCGGCGAGCACATCGCTGCTGTCTCGTCAAAACCTCAAACCACGCGGACGCGCATCCGCGGCATAGTCACGCGACCTGAAGGCCAGATCGTTTTCGTCGACACGCCGGGCGTCCACAAACCCGGCTATACGCTAAATCGCAGGATGATGGGGCTGGTCGCCGACGCGCTTCAACAGGTCGACGTCGTCCTGCTTATGCGCGACGCCACGACCAGCTTCGGCGCCGGCGACCGCTTCACGCTCGACCTGGTTAAAGAGGCCGCGAAGCCGACCTTCCTCCTGCTGAACAAGATCGACCTGCTGAAGGACAAGTCCCGCCTGCTGCCGATGATCGAACAGTACAGCCTTGAGTTTGACTTCGCCGAAATCATCCCTATCTCCGCAATCGGACGCGACAACCACGAGACGCTGATCAACAAGCTGTTCGAGCGCCTGCCCGAAGGCGAGCGGCTTTACGACTCCGAAATCTTCACCGACGAGATCGAGCGCAACATCGCTGCTGAACTCGTCCGCGAGAAAATTCTAGAACTCACATCGCAGGAGCTCCCATTCACCACCGCTGTCAGGACCGAGATGTGGCAGGAGGCCAGGGGGGCGACCGAAATCCATTGCGTGATTTACGTCGAGCGCGAGTCGCAGAAGCCGATCATCATAGGCAAGGGCGGCCAGACGCTGAAACAGATCGGCATGAGGGCGAGGCGCGACATCGAAAATCTGCTCGGACGCCACGTCCGATTGCATCTCTTCGTCCGCGTGCAGGAGCATTGGCGCGACGACCCCCGCACGCTGGACGAGTTGGGGATTGAGGAAAGATGAGGAGAGATACGGGGAGTGGGGAATGGGGAGTGGGGAGTGGGGAATGGGGAATAGGGAATAGGGAATAGGGAAAAA
>DATEMG010000493.1:0-11717 GCA_035275805.1 Blastocatellia bacterium | reverse complement strand
AAACCCCTTGATGTAGAGCCGCTGACTTGCTTTACTCTTTCACTGCTCTGAAATAGTAAGTTCCTGCTCTTTCCTGAATTTCGGCGCCTTCAACGCCGCGCAGCATTAATACATAGTCGCCTACGGTAAGTATCGCTGTGGGCAAATATACAACTACCTGATCGCCTGATACGGTCTTCCGCAACTTTAGACCATTCCCGCTCCATATCGGCTTACCTTCTCTCGTTCGCAATTCCGCGCGATAGTTTTTATGGCCTACTTTCTCTGGATAAAGTTCCAACCTCACCCGGCTTGTTCCCTGGGGGATCTCCAGTTGGGTTGATTGATCTCCTTCTCGACTAAGCCCGGGCATGAGCGCGAGCGATACAACGCCTCCACTGATTCCTGCTCGGCCGGCTTCTCGCGCTTGTTTCAGTCTCCCCGCTTCACGTTCAAGCTCCAAGCTGTGGCTTCGCTCGCGCTCGATCTCCTGGGTCAACTCCTGGTTGCGCTGTTTTTCATCTGATAGCCGTCGTTCAGACTGCTGGGCGCGTTCAAGCCACTCGGCTTGCGCGGCCCGCGCATTATCGATTTGCCTCCTGAGCCGCGCATTCTCTATAGCTACCCATGCGCCGACTACAAATATCAGCGCCGCTACAGCCCCTGCGGCGAAGCTCGGCAGCGAAAATCCTTTGAGACCAAACAAATGTTTCCGTCGCAGACTCCCCTCTATACGCGGCTTTGACAACGCCTCCTCGGATATCCGCTTCTTCAATGTTTTGGCAAACCTCAGTTTCTGACGGCGCTCAGGCGACGCCAGAAAATAACTCTCGAATTTCTCCTCCCTCTGCCTGGTTAGGGCCCCTCTCAGATAGTCGTCCATCAACTCATTCTCTTCGACAACTAATCTGTCGAAGAACTGGCGGTCGCAGAGCAACCGGTCCTGGACCTTTGCTTGCCCTTCTTCGCTCAACTCATCAAGTAGGTATTGCCTGATAAGTCGCTCGTCTTCAATCTCCTGCCCAGGCCCCACTTTCCTTCCGGTATTTATGATGAACTTGGCCATGATTACTGTCGCCGCAGCGGCGTCGTTGTTCTGTTATTGTGCGTTCGTTCCTTTTTGTTTCAAGCAATTAGCCACGCACTTCTCCAGGCTGTTTCTTATCCTGTCAGCGCGCACTCTCAAGGCGTTGGGAGTAACCCCCAACCTCTCAGCCAGCCTTTTGCGGTTTTCTATCATTGCCCGCTTCTCCTCTCTATAATACTCCATTATCAATTCTCGGTTTGCAGACGTGAGCCGCTCGATACAGCGATCCAGACATTCATACTCACGCTCAATGTCCTCATCCTTTTCAATATGTTTTGGCGGAGCGGCTGGCAAGAGGCGCAGTTGGGCTATTCTATTTTTATATTCCAGGAGGATGTACCTGGCGACGCCTGAGAAATAGAGCGCGGGATTGCCGGCATAGTTGGGAACAATCTCCGGGATTTTGTGAATCACGCGGTCAATCGTTTCATCCGCCAGACCTTCAGGATCGCTGCAACCCTGGCAGACAAAGATTTTTATTAACCCGCAGCGAATTTCTTCATATTTTTGTCCGGCCCGCTCACGATCGGAGTCGAGCCAGGCCATCATCTGGTCAAACGCCTCTCGGCTTACTGACCTGTCTTTAATCCCCGAAGCCGCACACTTCATACTTACGCAATAGCAACGTTGTAATGAGTTAGGTCTATCTCCACTCGCCCTGAAACGCAAACGCAGCCCAGTAAAAAGGCGACTTCCAGTCTTTTTGCCGCCACATCTCAATCTGCGCGGCTCGCAGGGCCGCAGCAGGTCGTTCGCCCTCCTTGAGAATCTTCGAGTAAAATCTCTCCATCAACTCCGCCGTGGCCTCGTCATCGACCTTCCACTGGCTCGCGACCAATCGCGCCGCGCCCGCGTACATAAACCCTCGCGTCAACCCGACCAGTCCTTCCCCCTTGATCTCCGCTCCCAACCCCGTGCGACAGGAGCTCAAAACTATCAGCTCCGCGGGCAAGTTGAGGTTATAGATCTCGTGCAGCTTGAGAAATCCATCTTGCGGGTTACCCTGCTCATCGACCAATGACAGAACTATGCCGGAGAGTTCGGGTCGGAGGCTGTCGATCAAGCCATGAGTGGCGAAATGAACTATTCGATACTGCGATAAATCCGGGCTTGTAGCCATTGCCTTATTCGCTTTGAAACCCAACGCTAGCAACCCCTGGCGTTGAGGTATTAACTTGATGATGCTGTTTGCTTCCCGTCTTGTAAAAGGAAGTGGCGACAAGTTGACCGCGGTTTCGTGCGCGTCGACATCTCTTAGAGCCCTTGCGATATCATCGGTCACTATAGATGAATCGCTCGCCGAGCTTTCACGCCATTCTCTTGCCGGACTCACTCGTGGGTCGTCGGGACTGAAAACCGGGTCGCCCAGCGCCGCGACGGTTAAAGGCGCGGCCTTTCGGCCCTCGAGTTCGCGCCTCAGCACAGCTATCGTCGAAGCCGACGGCAGATTGACGACCTCGTGCTCTACGATCAAGGGCGCGCCCTTTCCACCCGCTTTCGGCAGCGGCAGCGCGGCAAACGGCAAGTAGAGCAACGCCCCGTCCGCGACAATCAGCAGCCGCTTGCCCCCAAGGCGCCGAGCGACAGGACCGAGCAACATCCGGCTCAATTCCGCAGAATCTTCGGCGTATCTCGCCTCCGCTTCCGCAACGCGCTTCTGCCAGGCTCCAGGCATTTCGCCTTTCTCACGGCGATGGCGGGCGGTCAGCAGGTTATAGACGGCTCGCGCCTTTGATTCGATCTCCGCGCGTTTGGGCAGCTCGAAGCTACTTAGCGTCGTTTGAGTGACTGCCCATAGGAAGCTACGCTCATTGCCGAGGCTATACTCCAGTAGCACGGTGTCAGGGTCGAGTTGCCGCTGAATGGCGCCGAGAGAGAGCGGCGATGGTTGAACGAGCGCGGCATAACCGGGGCTTGTGGCGCGAATCTGCGCCTGCGCGTTTTGCAGCTCGGTTGTTAGCGCATCGATTTCTTTGGCCGCCGAGTCCGCCTGTTCCGGCGGGTACTTGCCGGAGAGCAACCTGATCCGGTGTTGGGATTTGGCGTTCAGTAGTTGCTGCAAAGCGCGCTCACGCTCCAGTAACGACTTATCAACGCCCCGGCGAATGTCGGCGCGCGCTTCAATGAGCAGTTCGAGCAGACTGCGGGCCCGAGCTCGCTCGCATGCGTTTAGAGCAGCCGCATCGAATCCGGCGGACGGATGCCGCTTATGTAGACTCATCAGCAGGTCTATGTAGAGCTCATAATGGCTTTGCACGGTGGCGAAGTAGGAGGCGCGAAGTTCATGGATGTCAACTTTGGCGCGAAGGGATTCGATGATGGCCAGCGCCCTCTCAACATGAGAACGCGCTTCGACGAGGGCGCCTGATTGCCGCTCGATGCGCGCAATATAATAGAGGTCTAGGGCTTCGTTGATCCGGTCACCCACACCCTGGAAGAGTTGGAGGGACGAATTGATGTATTCCAGGGCCTTCTGCTTATCGCCGAGCGAATCGTAGACCAGACCGATGTTAGTGAGCGTACTGGCTTCCGCGCGGCGGTTACCCACCGCCCTTTCCAGCGGCAGCGCCTGCTTGTAGTATTCCAGCGACTGGCTGTAATAGCCCGGCTCCTTCTCGCCGAGCGAATAATAGGTTGCGCCAATATTGTTGAGCGTAACAGCCACACCGTCACGATCACCCACCGCGCGTCTCAACGGCAGAGCCTGGTTGAAATAATCAAGAGCCTTCTGCTTCTCACCGAGCGACTTATAGACCACGCCGATGTTATTTAGCGTGCCGGCCTCCCCGTTGCGGTCGCCCGTCACCCGCGTCATCGGCAGAGCCTGGTTGAAGTAATCCAGCGCCCTCCGCTTCTCGCCGAGCGAGTCGTAAACCACGCCGATGTTGTTGAGCGTAGTAGCTTCCCCTCCACGATCACCCACCGCCCGTGTAAGTGGCAGAGCCTGGTTGTAGTAATCCAGCGCCTTCTGCCTCTCGCCGAGCGAGTTGTAGACCCGGCCGATGTTGGAGAGCGTGGCGGCTTCCCCGCGGCGGTCACCCGTCGCCCGTCGCAGCGTCAGAGCCTGGTTGTAGTAATCCAGCGCCCTCTGCTTCTCGCCGAGCGCGTCGTAGACCCGGCCGAAGTTGTTGAGCGTAGCAGCCTCCCCACGGCGGTTGCCTACCGCCTGTATCAGTGACAGAGCCTGGCTGTAATAGTCTAGCGCCTTCCTCATTTCACCTGTTACCAGATAGACCCCGCCGATGTTATTGAGCGTAGCAGCCTCCCCGTTGCGGTCGCCTGTCTTTCGCCTCAGCGGCAAGGCCTGGTTGTAGTAGTCTAAGGCCTTCTGATTCTCTCCCAAAGATTCATAGACCGCGCCGATATTGTTGAGCAAGACAGCTTCTCCAGTGCGATTGCCTACCGCTCGCATCATGAGTAGGGATTGGTTGTAGTGGTCTAAGGCCTTCTGCTTCTCCCCCAAAGAGTCATAGACCGAGCCAATATTGTTGAGCAAGCCGGGTTCTTGATTGCGATCGCCTACCACTCGAATAACGGCCAGAGATTGACTGTAGTAGTCTAAGGCCTTCCGCTTCTCTCCCAGAGAATCATGGATCGAGCCAATACCGTTTAGGGCCAAGGCTTCTCCGTTGCGGTTGTCTATCACTCGAAAAATGTGAAGCGATTGGTTGTGGTAGTCTAACGCTTTTTGCCCTTCTCCCAGAGATTGGTATGCCTGGCCAATACTATTGAGCGCAATGGCTTCTCCACTCCGGTCGCCTGCCGCTCGCCTCAGAGGCAGTTCTTGCAAAAAGTTATCAAGCGCGCTCCTTCTTTCTCCCAGTTGATAATAAACTTTGCCGAGCTCATGAAGCGCCAGGGCTTTTGCGCCAGGTTCGATTGCATTATGTAAATAACCTAAAGCCTCTTGATATTTACCGATGGCTCCTCGGAGCGATTCCGCCGTTGCCTGTGATTTTAGCTTCATCCCTTCGGCGAATGCCTTATTCCAGTAGGCAAGGCTAGTGTCTTGTGGAGTTGGAATCCGCAGCGCCTCTATCTTCGCCTGGTATCGCCCGGGCGCCGAGTCCTTTTCTAACGCGCGCACTTCCAATCGATAGCTGCCGGAAGACTTTGCTATCAGGTGAACACCTTCTGGCCCCTGCGCGCCGGTTGGACTATCGATCCTGCAAATTTCCTTGCCCTCTGGATCAAATACCGCCACCACTACGTCGATTCCCATCTGCTCTACCACCAGGCGCAAGTATTCTCCTCCGGAGAGCGACAATTGATACCCGTGAACCTGACCTCCGGCCATCTGTCGCTCAGCCGGCTTACCCACCTCCAGTTCTCCGAGGCCCCCATCCTGCGCGCGACGCCCATAAACGCTTTCAGGGCGCCAGAACGGGAATAGCAGCAACGCTATTAGCATGAACATTAGCATTGACGGTGAGATAGGCTTATCGGGGGATACTGTCTTTCTATTTGATTGCATCGTTTTCTGACCGAGTCGACCGGGTTGCGAGTGAAATAGCGGACGTCTTTTGAAGCTAATCGGGCGAAGAGTCTATTTTATTTGGCTTTTCGTCATTACTTTTAGATTTCTGCAAGAGGATCCAAGAACTGGACAGATTTTGATCAGCGGCATACAGCCTGGGAAGTGGAATCCGTAGATGGAAAAACGCCGAGCTTTCAAACCGGGATTCAAGGCCCGCGGTGTCCCCCAGGTTCTGACCGGAACGAAGACCGCAGCCCAGATTTTTCGTGAGCATCAATTCAGTGAACAACTGCTGACCTCCTGGAAAGGACAACTGCTCGCTCACGCTGACCCCGCCTTCGCACAGGAGGGCGTCTCTCGCAGCGCCTTCCACTATATGTCGGCACAGGCCGATTAGAACTAGCTGTGCGGGGCCATCAATCAACCCGTGGCGCAGTTCCCGACTTACGGCTCACGGCGGCTGGCCGCTCAGTTGCGGCGACCGCCCTGTGTTTTTAGCTCTTCAGGGTAAGTATACGCTGCATACATCTTGCCTGGATTTATAACAAAATGGCCAATGTCATATGATAATAGAGTAGCTTGGCTCAAACGGTATAAATATCATGAAGGAAGCTGGTGAATTGAGATGGATCATGAAGAAGTAGGAAGGTTTTGGAACGCCAACGCTGACGCCTGGACGAAACTCTCGCGGGCCGGATACGACGTCTACCGCGATTACCTTAACACGCCCGCCTTCTTCGCAATTCTGCCGGATGTGGATGGATTGTCGGGGTTGGACATCGGTTGCGGAGAAGGCCACAACACAAGGCTGTTGGCCCGACGCCGGGCCATGGTTACAGCCATCGACATCTCGGAGGTCTTCATCGCGCACGCCAAACTAGCCGAGGAACAAGAACCGCTGGGCATTGAATATCTAGTCGCGAGCGCCTTGGAACTGCCGTTCGCCGGCGCCACATTCGACTTCGGCGCCGCATTCATGAGCTTGATGGACGTCCCGGCGACAGATCTGGCGCTCGCCGAAGCCTATCGCGTCCTGAAGCCCGGGGGCTTCCTGCAATTCTCCATCACCCATCCGTGCTTCGACACGCCGCATCGGCGGAATCTGCGCGACGAGAACAGACTGACATACGCGATTGAGGTTGGAGACTACTTCCGAAATCTCGAAGGAGAGATTACCGAATGGCTCTTCGGGGCCGCGCCGCCTGAGGCGAGGCAAGGGTTGCCGAAGTTCAAGACTCCAAGGTTTACTCGGACGGTGAGCCAGTGGTTGAATCTGCTGATCGAAACAGGTTTTCAGTTGGAACGTATTGAAGAGCCGCGACCGAGTGACGAAACCGTCCGGGACTGCCCCGACATGCAAGACGCCCAGGTCGTGGCATATTTCCTGCATATCCGGGCGCGGAAGCCATAGGCGCAATCGGCGGCGCAGCCTATGGGGCGCCTCTACCTGGAGCCGTTTTTGTAGGCGCCGCTCCCCTGCCCCTGGCCGCGCCGGCCGCCGGATTGATCGCCATTCCCGTTAAAACGCGCCCCGATCCCACGGCCCCCAGATCGCCAGCGTTATTCCCGGCGTTTGAATATTGACGAAGAGCGTCTGGCCGTCGGGGCTGAATGTCGCGCCCGCGAACTCTTCGCCCTCGAAACCCGGCAGGATGTTTTGCGCGAAATCGAAGATCTTCCCCCCCCGCGTCAGGCCTCGCACGTAATGTTCTTTGTGGCCGTCCTCGCACATGATCAGACCGCCGTTAGGGCTAACGCAGAGGTTGTCCGGCATGTCGAGCACAGCTTCTTCGGGCGATTCGAAGATCAGTTTGAGCGAGCCATTGTCTTTGTCTTGCGGCGTGAATTGCCAGACCTGGCCGAGCCGCTTGTCGCCGCCGCTGGTCGAGGTGAAGTAGACGCTGTCGCCGCCATGCCAGCAGCCTTCCAGACGCGCGAAGGTCGCCGCGCCCAACGCGAGACCCTGGCGGTAGACGGCGTCTACGGAATTCTCACCCTCAGGCGGATCGGGTTCATGGATGTCCACCCAGCTGGCATTCAGTGATTGGCCGGCCTTCTGTCCCGTGCGCAAATCAAACTGACGCCGTCCCGTAATCGCAAGCATCTGCAGCTTACCGGCGGATAGCTTGCCATTTTGTTTTGGGACGAAGCGGTAGAAACCCGCCGCGCCTCGATCTTCGGTCAAATAGACGATGCCCGTCCGCGCGTCCACGGCGACGGCTTCGTGGACGAACCGTCCCATCGCCGTGAGCGGCGTGGCCTTCACAGCGCCGTCGGCGCCGGCCATGACTTCAAAGCAGTAACCGTGCTTTTGCGTAAAGCCGCCGCGTTCACGGCCTCTCTCGTCTTTGCCCAGATTCTTGCCGAGCGTCGTCTCTTCGCAACTGATCCAGGACCCCCATGGCGTCGGGCCGCCCGCGCAGTTTTGTAGCGTGCCGTTGAGGCTGACGAAATCCTTGATGATCTCGCGCGTCTTCGGATTGATGATCAGAGTCGTCGTACCGCCGCCGGCCTTCGCGTCATAAGCCAACGCCGCATCGCCGAACGCCGCGCCGTCGCGCCCAGCGCCGTTATTGATCTCGTGATTGCGCACCAGCCGCAAGGCGCCGTTGACTTTAAACGTGGCCATCCCGTCGTGCGCCGCAGGCGTCGGATTGCCGTCGGACATCTTCGTTCCAGTTTTGCCGATGGCGTTGTATTCGAAGCCTTCCGGCAACGTGAGTATCTCTTCGCCTGTGTTGCGCGCCTTGGCCGCTCGCAAGCCTCCATAACCTCCCGCGCCGAGCGGCGCGATCAACCGGCCCGAGCCACGGCTCGTATTGAATGACGCAAAAGTTTGCAGCGCGGCGCCGACCGCGAATGGCGTGACGCCGAAAAAGGCCCGACGATTTAAAGTAGTCATTTTTCTACCCGATTGAAAAGCCTGATTGGCAATCAAGACAATAATAGGAGATCGCTCCACCCTGAAAAACGTTGTCAGCCCCGCCCAAGTGTTTTCTATTTCAATTCGGAGCGGTTTGCAATAGGACGCGGGACGAACCGTCAATTCGCCTCGGGCTTAATGACAGGCGGACCACGCAGGACAAGATGATGATAAGATTACGCATACGCGATGTCTTATACGAGAATCAATTGATTTTTCGGCTCTTGGAAATGATTTTGTGGAATAAAAGAGGAGACTAAATCGGGTCTGTAAAGTCGCGGTTAACCTGGCTTCAATTACTTGTTAAATTACCGCGGCGAGACGCCAATCCCCTCCCCGCAAGAGGATAGTTCAAAATGAGTCACTTATTTGCTTATCTCTCCAGAATGAAGTTCATCAGGCGATGGGGGTTGATGCATAACAGATACCCCGAGAACATCCAGGAGCATAGTCTGCGTGTCGCCATAATCGCTCACGCGTTGGCCATCATCCGTAACAGATTGTTCAACGGAAGCGTGAACCCGGAAAGAACAGCCGTGCTGGCGTTGTATCACGACGCCAACGAGGTGCTGACCGGCGATCTTCCCACGCCCGTCAAATATTTCAATCCCGAGATCAGCGCCGCTTATAAAGAGATCGAATCCGCAGCGGCGAAGAAGCTATTCGACCTGGTCCCCGACGCCCTGAAAGAGGATTACCGGGCTCTTTTCATCGCCGATAACGCCGATCGCGAGTCTTGGGAATTGGTGAAGGCGGCGGACAAGCTTTGCGCTTACATCAAATGTCTGGAGGAGATCCGCGCGGGCAATCAGGAATTCGCGAAGGCGGAGTTGGCGATCAGAGCCGCTATCGAAGCGCTGAATCTTCCGGAAGCGCAATACTTCCTGGACACGTTCGCGCCGAGTTTCAAACTGACATTGGATGAGCTCGATTGATTTTGATCGTCAAGGGAGCTTAAAGCAGATTTGTTGCGACTGCGCCGCCCGATGTGCGGCGAGTCTCGGACTTGCCGCATCATTGCGTGACATGCCGAATTTCATGCTTCATGATTCCGCGCCTGTCGTAATTCTTATGGGGCGAAAAGGTAAAGAAACGGAAAAAGTAAGCGTGGCGGATCGGGCGATTGATCTGAAACAGAAATTCCAACGCTCGTATGGCCGTGAAGCGCGCGTTTATCGCGCCCCAGGACGCGTCAACCTGATCGGCGAACACACCGACTACAATGACGGTTTTGTCATGCCCGCCCCGATCGGCTTTTCGACCTGGATCGCCCTGGCGCCGCGCGATGACCGCAAGCTCTCGATCTATTCCGAAAATTTCCGCGAACGTGTCGAGTTCGATTTATTCGTGATTGATGGAACCGGCGCGCGCCCACGCCCCGCCGCGCATTGGAGCGATTACGTGTGCGGGGTAGCCGTCGCGTTGGAGCAGGCGGGTTACTCTCTACGCGGGGGCGACATGCTCATCCGTGGCGAGGTTCCGATTGGATCTGGCTTGAGCTCATCCGCGGCGCTCGAAGTCGCCGTGGGGTACGCGTTGTTGGATGCTTCAGACCATACTGTCGATCGGGTGGAGTTGGCGAAGCTCTGTCAACAAGCGGAGAACGAATATGTCGGCATGCGCTGCGGGATAATGGATCAATTCATTTCGTGTTGTGGACACGCGGGGCGCGCGTTGCTGCTCGATTGCCGTTCACTCGATTATCGGTCGCTGCCGCTGCCCGGCGTCGCGCGGCTGGTAGTCTGCAATACGATGGTCAAACACGAGCTGGCGAGCGGCGAGTATAACCGGCGGCGCGCCGAATGTGAGGACGGGGTTGAGCGCCTGGCCCGGTTCCTGCCCGGCGCGCGCGCTTTGCGCGATGTAACGCCAGACGAATTGGAGCGACACGGTCGTGAATTGCCAGAAGTGGTTTATCGCCGCTGCCGCCATGTGATCGGCGAGAACGCTCGCGTGATGGCGGCGGCGGCGGCGCTCGAACAAAACGACCTCGCCGCCTTCGGGCGGCTGATGAGCGAATCGCATCGCAGTTTGAGCGACGACTATCAGGTCAGTTGCGACGAACTGAATCTGCTGGTCGAGCTGGCCGGCCGGGTCGAAGGCGTTTACGGGGCGCGGATGATGGGCGGCGGCTTCGGCGGTTGCGTCATCAGCCTCGTGGCCACAGAAAGCGTCGCCGAGTTCGAACGAGTCGTGGCGCAGGGTTATCAGCAGGCTACCGGCCGCGCGCCAGAGATATACGTTTGCGATACGGCCGAAGGAGTTGAGCGATTATGACTGTTCTGGTCACGGGCGGGGCGGGCTATATCGGCAGCGTGGTGGCTGCGGAATTGTTGAAAGCCGGGCGCCGAGTCCTGGTCTACGACGACCTCAGTCGAGGCCATCGTCGCGCGATACCGAAAGGCGCCGAGTTGATCGTCGCCGACATTGGCGATCGAGCCGCGCTCGACCGCGTGTTTAAAACGCATCCTGTAGACGCGGTAATGCACTTCGCCGCGCTGATCGAGGCCGGCGCCTCGATGAAAAACCCGGCCGCCTTCTTCCGCAACAACACGGCGAACTCGTTGACGTTGCTCGAAGCGATGCTTACGCGCGGCGTGAAGAAATTCGTCTTCTCTTCAACTGCGGCGTTGTTCGGCAATCCCGATCGCGCGCCGATCGAAGAAGACGATCCTCTGCGCCCGACGAACGTTTACCGCGAATCGAAATTGATGGTCGAGCGAATGCTGGCGTGGCTCAACGTCGTTCACGGGTTGCGATACGCGAGCCTGCGTTATTTCAACGCCGCCGGCGCTGTGAGCGCCGATCAGGGCGAAGACCACCGGCCCGAATCACACCTCATCCCGCTGGTCTTGAAAGTCGCCCTGGGTCAAACCGAACACGTCAACGTCTTCGGCGCCGATTATCCGACCCCCGACGGGACATGCGTACGCGATTATATTCACGTCCTGGACCTGGCCTCGGCTCACATGCTCGCGCTCGACGCGCTGGAACGACACGATCGTTTGATTTACAACCTCGGCAACGAACAGGGTTTCAGCGTGCGTGAAGTGATCGAAGTCGCGCGCAAGGTTACCGGGCATCCCATCCCCGTGGTCGAGTCGCCGCGCCGTCCGGGCGATCCGGCTATTTTGATCGCCAGCGCGGCGAGGATCCGGCGCGAATTGAACTGGCTTCCGCGGTTCCCCGATCTGGAGACCATCGTCGCCAGCGCCTGGCGATGGCATAGCGCTCATCTCCACGGCTACGGA
>DATEMG010000492.1:0-2494 GCA_035275805.1 Blastocatellia bacterium | reverse complement strand
GGGGGGAAACATTATTCCCCATTCCCCATTTCCCACTCCCCACTCCCGCTGTCTGCTATAATTCGGGCCTGATTACATTTGGAGGTGAGTTACATTGTTAGCAATCAGATTGACGAGACAGGGAGCGAAGAAGAAGCCGTTTTACCGTGTCGTCGTGGCCGAGAAGCGGGCTAAGCGTGACGGGCGATTCGTCGAAATCGTCGGCCATTACAACCCGTGCCGTGAGCCGGTGGAGTTGAAGCTCGACCACGATCGCATCAATTACTGGCTCAAATGCGGCGCGCAGCCGACCGACACGGTGCGGAACCTGATTCGCAAGAGTGAACAGCAGAAGGTTGTGGAGACGGCGCAATGAAAGAGCTGGTCGAGTTGATAGCCCAGACGTTGGTCGATAACCCCGAACGGGTGAACGTCAAAGAGATCGAGGGGCATCAGGCTACGGTGCTCGAGTTGCGCGTCGCCGAAGGCGACCTCGGAAAAGTCATCGGCAAACAG
Source organism: Blastocatellia bacterium (assembly GCA_035275805.1). Classification (GTDB taxonomy): domain Bacteria; phylum Acidobacteriota; class Blastocatellia; order RBC074; family RBC074; genus JAJVID01. The sequence goes on along the minus strand of DATEMG010000492.1, from coordinate 1,999 downwards.
GGGCGCACCGCGCGCGCGATTCGCACGGTCCTAAACGCCTCGGGAACGAAGCTCAAAAAGCGCTTCGTGCTTGAAATCCTCGAATGAATGAACGCGGGAAACAGGATCGCGCGGCTGCGGGCTCTGACGTCACAGAAGACGTCAGAGAGGATGATTTGATCAGCGTCGCGCGGATCGCCCGCCCACAAGGACTTCGCGGCGAGGTCATCGCCGATCTGCTGACTGATTTCCCGGAGCGCTTCGCCAGACTCGGCAGAGTTTATGTCAAACGCGCCGACGGACGACTTCTCCTTCTCGACCTCGAAAACTCGCGCCTGCATAAAGGCCGCGTCGCGCTGAAATTCGCCGGCTTTGACTCAATCTCCGGCGCCGAAGAACTGCGGGACGCGCGTGTCCTGGTTTCGCGCGATCAACTGGTCGAACTGCCCGAAGACACATACTACGATTTCGACCTGATCGGCTGCGACGCGGTTGCTACTGGAGGCCAACATCTGGGGCGCGTCGAAGGGGTGCAGAATTACGGCGCCGCGCCCCTGCTCGTGGTTCGGGACGGCGCGCGCGAACTTCTGATCCCGCTCGTCTTAAGTATTTGCGTCGAGATTGACACTGGGCGTAAAAGGATCGTGGTCAATCCGCCTGAAGGCTTGCTGGACTTGTGAGAATCAGGTTTCAGGTGTCAGGTTTCAGGTGTCAGGTGTTAGATGGCGATATGAGCGCCAATTCCCATAACATCTGAAGCATGAAACCTGACACCTGAAACCTGACACCTGAAACCTGACACCTGAAACCTGATTATGCGTTTTGACCTGCTGACCATTTTTCCGGAGTTCTTCGCGGGTCCGTTCGATTTCGGGATCATAAAGCGGGCGCGACAGCAGGGAATCGTCGAGATCGTCATTCACGATCTGCGCTCTTTCACATTCGATAAACATCACGTGGTTGACGACCGCCCGTTCGGCGGCGGCGATGGGATGGTGCTGAAGCCCGAACCGATCTTTCGCGCCGTCGAGTCCATACTGGCCGAGGGGCCGTCCGGAGATCAGGCGCGTGAGAAACACGCCGGCGTGATCCTGCTATCGCCCCAAGGTCGCATCTTCAATCAGGCCGAAGCCCGCCGCTTCGCTGATGAATTTTCGCGACTGATTTTGATCTGCGGGCGGTACGAAGGCGTTGACGAGCGGGTGGCCGAACATCTGGTTACAGACGAAGTTTCAATCGGCGATTACGTGTTGACCGGGGGCGAGATTCCCGCAATGGTCGTGGTGGACGCCGTGACGAGGTTGCTGCCGAACGCTTTGGGCAGCGATACTTCGGCCTTGAGCGATTCCTTTTCAGAAGGCCTACTGGATTATCCGCATTACACGCGCCCGGCGGAGTTTCGCGGCTGGCGCGCTCCCGAGGTCCTGGTGAGCGGCCATCACGGCGAAGTGGCGAAGTGGCGAAGGCGCGCGGCGCTGCTCAAGACATTAAAGACGCGACCTGAGCTGATCGAGATGGCCGCGTTGACAGATGACGAAAGGCGCTGGCTGGACGACGTTATGCGTGCTGAGAATATTAAATAATAGAGGTGAAAATACAATGAACAAACTAGATCATATTGAAAAAGCGCAATTGAAGAGCAATATCCCCGATTTCATCCCCGGCGACACCGTTCGCGTTCACGTCAGGATCAAGGAGAGCGAGACCAAGGAACGATTGCAGGCTTTCGAAGGAATTGTGATCGCGCGCCGCGGCAAAGGCGTCGGCGAGACTATCACCGTTCGCAAGACCTCGTTCGGCGTGGGCGTCGAGCGAATCTTCCCGCTCCACGAGACGATCATCGATCACATCGACGTCATCAAACATGGGCGCGTGCGTCGCGCGAAACTATATTTCCTGCGCGCCCTGCGCGGCAAAGCGGCCCGTATCCGCGAGCGCGACACTCGGCAGCAGGCGTCCGGCGGCAACAAATAGCCTGAAACGATGAAAACGCGCATGTAGTCCCACCTAAAGGCGGGAC
>DATEMG010000491.1:0-23484 GCA_035275805.1 Blastocatellia bacterium | reverse complement strand
CGTGGACCAATCAGGCTCGGCCGTCTCCCTCTTGCATGCCGGGATCAACGCCATCAATGCGACCATTAGTACAGAACCAACCACGGGGAACACGGGGATCACGGGGAAAGGCAATAAAGATAGGCCTCCCCGCGCTCCCCGTGGTTGATTCGCTTGTCCCGACCTCGCCTGTTTCGATTTAGATGCCATTGTATTAACGATTCCCCCGCAACTTACATTTCCCTTCGAGGTCGGCGACCTCTTCGTTCAGTCGCTTGCGATCCGGCTCACTGAGATTCGCCCCTATGATCTCGAAGGCGCGACGGCGATGGTCTCTGGCCAGGCAGAATTCCTGGCGGACTTCATAGGCCCTCGAAAGAATCAGGTGCGATTCGGCCTCTTCGTCTCTCAAACTCGTCGGACCGGACTTCTTCAAAGCCTCGATGGCTTTGATAGCCGCTTTGGCGTCGATAATGGCGTCCGTGAAGGCGCCGCGGTGAAAATGATTCAAAGCGCTGGTATTGAGGACGAGCGCGAGGCGGAGCTTCCCAGATATCTTTTCGGCGAGCTTCCGCGCCTCCGTCAGGTGAAGCCGCGCCTGATCGAGATGAGTCTTACCTTCGGCATTCGGCAGATATGGGTCGTAAACGGCGAAGCGGGTGTGCGCTTTTGCGACCATGTAATGCGCCTCGGCGAAAATTTCCTTGTTCGCGTAACGCCCGCCGCCGAAGATGACATGCGATATCGAAAGGTGTTCGAGACTGCGACGGAGGCTGACCTCTTTCTCCGAGATTTCTTTGAATAGTCGCAGCGCCGTCTCCGCGTGATCTATGGCTTCCCGCAAGGGCCGGGAAGGCCGAATCGCTTCGCCGTCCACGAAAGTCTTCTTCGGATCTTCGTACATCAGAACGTTGGCAAGGATCAGGTAGGCCGGCGCGAAGGCCGGGTTGACCGCGATGCCGCGCCGCAGCCACATCTCCGCCCCGTTCAGATCGCGCCGGGCGAAGAGCGCGTCGCCGAGCACGGCGTACGGAAATTCGTAACGCGGGTGCTGATTGATGATCTCTTCGAGCGTCCCGATGACCTTGTTCGTGTCCTGCCCCTTGTTGAAGCGCGCTTCGGCAAGCAGGGCGCGTGTCTGGTAGTCCGAGGGCCTCAGTTCAAGGGCCTTGCTGAAACTGCTGACCGCGTCGTCTTTCAATCCGAGCGATTGCTGGGCGCGTCCGAGATAGACCAGCGCTTCGGCGCCGCCCCCGGCAGCCGCCGCGCGGTTGAACTTGTCCGCCGCGGCTTTGAAATCCTGCCGGTCATATTTCGCGATCCCTTCTTTCATCAAGTTCAGCGCGGCTTCTGGCGAAGCCTTGCCGGGCGGCAGGTAGACGTTCTTCTGGCCTTGGGGCGGCGCCACGAAGGACATTTGATCGCTGCGCGAGAAGGCGAGATTGACCTCGATGTTGGTCGATTCATCGGCCTCGACGATAACCCTCTCTTCCAGTTTGAGATTGTCTTTTGTAAACAGAATCTGGTGCTCGCCGACCGGCGCGCGGATCACACGCTCTCTCCGCGCGCCTACCTTGCCGATCGAACAGCCGTTGATCGAAATATCAACGCCGTCCAGCTCAGGGACGCGTATGACCATCACGCCGAACTGCGGCGAGGCGTCCGAAGAGGCCCGCAGCGCGCCGACGACGGACAAGGGGAGTTCGTCGGCGCCGGCCCCGGCGGGCTTAAAGTAATCGGGGTTTTGCGGCGGCAGTTGTCGGCGTTGCTGGCGTTGTGGCACGCGCTCGCGCACGTAGTCGGCCAGCTCGAAAAGCCTGACGATGCCGTCGTTGTCCCGGTCGGCGTAGCTGCGCAAACCCTCTATCACCGCCCAGGTGAAGACGCCGTTTTCGACGTCTTCGAAGGATTTCTGATTCTGTTTGCAGGAGACCAGCACCCCGATCCCGCCGCCAAGTTTCGACAGCTCTCGGTCGAGCAACGCCGAAGCGCGATTCGATCCGCCACGCACTCCACTGACGATGCCCGCGCTGTGGCAAGTGTCCACCAGCGCCAGCCCGCGCCGCGCCCGCATGTTTTTGATCGTTTCGAAGAAGACGTCCATCTTGACCGCCGTGTTGGCGAAGTCGCGTGGGTCGGTGTCGTGAACGATGAAGTAAGGGACCTCACGGCCCTCGGTCTCTTCGACGTCTCCATGCGAGGCGAAGAAGATCACGAAGTAATCGTCCGGCTTGGCGACGCCCCGCAGCCATTCCAGGCCTTCGATCACGGAGGCCCTGGTGGCCTCTTCGTTCCGTACGACCTTGATGTGGTTCGGAAGGAACTCTCCACCTTCCGGTGTGAGCAGGAAATCGGCTATGGAGCGCGCGTCGTTTTCCGGGCCTCGCAGATTGCTGATCTGCCTTCCGCCGAGCTCCTTGTCGCCGTACTGGAACCGCGAGACGCCGATCACCAGCGCCCACCGGTCGAATGGGCGCGCGGTGGTCAGGATCGTTCCGACTTCGCCGCGGCCTCTGAGCAGACAGGATTCCTGCGCCTGGACTTGTGGCGCGCCGACATCCGACCGTGAGAAGATCGCGAGCGTAACGAGCGGCGCGAGCATGGCAATGCGCAATACAGAAGAGGCGTTCATGTTGGTTTTCCTCACAACCGTTTTAAGGGATTATGATCGGATCGTCGGCGCTCACAGGCGGTCTCGCGGTCTCGCGGTCTCGCGGCACGCTCACGATTGCGGCGACCGCCCCCGCAGCCACCGCTCCCATAACCGTCCCGGCCTTCTTAAGCGTCCAGAAACCTTTCGGCTTGACGATTCTGATATGTCCTTTTAGCGCCTGGTTATTCTTCAGGATGATTACTTCGATCGGCGTGACCGCGCCGATTGTTACGCCCGCCTCAAAACGCGCCGTCGCCACTCCATTGTGATCCGTCATGACGCGCATCATGACCGCGCCGTAATTGATCGTTCCGGCCCCGGATGAGTCTCCATTGTTCTTGAGCAGGATAAGCAGGAGCAGATCGGGCGCGGGTCTATCGTCTTTGTCGGTGACCCGGAATTGCAGATAGCGAGCGCTGCGCGCCTCGATGTCGGCGTAACCGCCCAGGCCGAACGTGAAGTTGTATGGCTCGATCCTGTATTCGCCTGGCGTCATCTGAGGACCGCTTTGATTCGTGATGATCTGAGCCACGGCTCCATGAACGGCCTGGAACATATTCCAATCGGCGCCTTCTTTCACCACGCCGTTAGATGAAAGGATGCGGCCGTGGCCTTCGCTGACGAGCAGCCGCGCGCTCGATCCCGCGGAAAAAGCGAAGATTGAATCGGCCGCGCAGATTCGCGCGTTCCCCCGGTCATTTAACTTGATTGTCATTGCGCCCGTCAGCAGATAGGCGAACAGGGTCGGCGCGTCTCCTTCCGCTCTCGTAATCGCCCCGAGCTTGATAATTGATCCGCCCGAGAGCGTAATCAGACCTATCTCGCCGAGCGTAATCTGCGCGTTTTCAACCCCGGGCGCCTGCAACAATTCGTTCCCCCACAAAATTGTTCCGCTCTGCGCAATGCGCCCGTTAATCCTGATCGAGCCCAGTGATTCGATCACGCCGGCTGGCCCTATGCCTGTTTTTATATCCGCCGCGGCCTTTACGCCGCCACTTCCGCCAAACGCTTGCGGGCAGAAGATCAAGGCTACAATGAGAAGTGAACTTGCGCTGCGATGTATCAGTTTGGTCATAATTCCAACTACTCCTTTCTTGGTTTTGAACTCTTTCCGTCTAAAACGAACCATGCGCCATTGGTACGGTACCGGAAGCGGTAGCGACCGGGCGCCCATCGAAACGCCTTCCCCGCAAGACGCCTGGTCGCTACAGCTCCCGGTACCGCGCCACCGCGCGTCCCCAATGTTGTCTGGTTCGATTTAGCGCCTTGCGATTGCGGGCGCAGGCTCATAAGCGGCGCGGAGACGACCGTGAAATTATTTGTGGCGCTCGCGCCAGGGACTAACCGCGCGGCCTCCGGACGTTCGGGGGGGGCGGAAATGAAGCTAGGAAATGAATCTGCGGTTGAACTGCCTTCGTCATCGAAGACCGTTACTTGAACATGCGCGATTTCACGGCGCCTCGTCGCGCCGCTGAACCTGCTGAGTATGGAGAAGCTCTGACCGTTGACTATGCCTTTCTGACAAATGGCGTTTTCGAGTGAGACATCGATGGGGGAAGTGACCGGCCTGCGGGATCGATCGAAAAATTGATAACTCGCCCTTCTCACGTTCAACTTTGCGTCGAAGACGGAGAATGTGACCTCGAACTTATCCCCGGAAGTCGTCAACTGTACTAGCGGGTTAATAACAGGATCACGCGGAACGATTTGCGCGACCGGCGAGACGAGACCTTTGATTTTCACAGTCGTCGGCGGACCTATCGGAACCTGGGTAATCTGCGGCTGACTCAACGTGAGCTGCGTATTTATCTCATCGGGCAATAGAAAATCCGTGCCCAGAGAGTTATTGCCGACGAAACCCGGCAATTTTGCTTTGAATCGCACGCTGAGCCTGAGGCTTTCGCCCGGCGGAATAACTGGAAGCCGCATTCCGTTCCCCAACGGTTGGCCGGGTTGATCCGCGCCCGGTTCAAAGGCTCTGATCTCGAAAAATTTGAAGTCGTCTCCGATCTGAGGGCTTGGTTGCGGGCAGAGGGCGCCGCCGGAGTTCGATAAAACGCGCTGCATCGAATCTGCCGTCAGCTCTAGCGGCGCGCATCCCGTGTTTTCAAGCCTGATTATCGCTGCCGGCGCGTTCATATCCTCCGAGACGCCTGGTGTCACAGGGCCGAGCCTGATTTCGGCGCTCCCGTCCAAAACCGTGATCTTCGCCGGCGGAGAGGTATTGATTGTCGCAACGCGAACGTTGTTTCCAGAGATTCGATCCGGTACTCGGGACGAAACGGAGATCGCTGTAGAGATCTCAGGTAGAGCCGTCGAGTCCGAGAAAACAGGGCAGTTTGTTATCCTTGCGACAACGGTGGCGGAGACAGTTCCGCCGCTTGGAATAAAAGGTATCCGAATTAAAAGGTTCGGGGCTTCACCATCTATGAACTGACATACGCCCCCGGCGGCGCCGGTGTCACACGAAACGATTGTGTAATTAGGCAACAGATTACCTAATGAGATCGTGGCGTTCGCCACCGAGTCCGGCCCTTGATTCGTGACGGTTATCGTAAATGTTATCTCCTGATCTTTGCCGGCCGAAGCGGCTGAGGTTGTGATGGCCAGCCCCAGGTCGGCGGCCAATTCAAGTCGTCCTACTCGTAACGCGTTGGCTTCGATGAACCATATGTTGCCGTCGCTTCCGACTGTAATGCCTGAGGGGCCGCTATCCTGAGTAGGAGTCGGTATCTCGTTTGTAATTACTCCATCGGTCGTAATTACTCCGATCCGACTCGTTCTAAATTCGGTGAAGTAAAGCTTGCCGTCCGGGCCGGCCACGATTCCCGTCGGCTCGCTTCCTTCGGTACTAATCGTAAAAGAGGCGAAGCTTCCCTCCGGCGTGAGGCGCCAGATCGAATTCAAGGCGGGGTCGGTGAACCATATGTTGCCGTCGGGGCCTGTTGTGATGGCCTTCGGCCTGCTTGCGGCGGCCGGTATTGGAAATTCCGTGATGCGGCCATCCAGGGCGATCCGCCCGATGCTGTACGTTGACGACTCTTCCTTCGACACTTCAATGATGAAGTACAGGCTCCTGCCATCCGGGCCGACGGTCATAGCCGATGGGTGGCTGCATGGCGTCTTGATGTCGAAGTATGTAATCGCCTCATGGGTATTCGCAGGTATGCGGCCTATCTGACCTGTTGAAAACGATGTAAACCAGATCGCGTTATCCAGACTAGCCACGCCCCGAGGTCGTATCTTTTTTGGCGAAATAGCTAACTCTTCTATTTGAAACGGAGTTTCGTCGAGTGGAGGGAAGATTCTGCCGATTCTGGGACAATTCGGCTCCGCGAAAAGTAACTCGCCGAGCTGCCCGGAAGTAATGCCCACCAGACTGCTTTGAACAAATGCTGAAGTGAAGGAAATTGGGTCCCGGGTTGTCATCCGAGTGATTTGACCGAATCCGAACGTTTCATCAGGCGACGTCGTTTCAATAAACCACAAATTCCCATCCCCCCCGGTCGTGATCTCCGTAAGCCCGCCGACGCTTGCCGTCGGTATGGGGAATTCGGTGATAGGTCCGGCGCCGCGCGTGACACGCGGGTCCTGAAGCAGGCAAGACGCGACCGCGACAATGAGGATGCAAATTGTTATTCGCCCTGTAACAGGGAAACGCTTTTTTAACGACGAATAAATAATGACGCCGCTTAAAGTCATATCGAAACTTCCTTCCAGATACTGCGGTTATGCGATTGAGATCTCCGCAGGCGCGGCCTGTGGCGCGATCCCACCCACACAAACGGAAAACGCCGGGGTATCGGCTCAGCGTCGAGAGTTTTAAAAAATCTTCGACGGCCTGAGCCTGCGCCGCGGCGTTTTCCGTTTGTGTGGGTGAAGCGATTTTTGACCGTCTCCTGTAACGGGGAAAGTTTTCGTCCCTAACCAGGCAGCCCGTTACTGAGGCAATATATTCAAGGAGGTAAGAATGATTATTTACTACGGTGAAGAAGATAGCGTTACAAGAAATGTGAAGATTGAGGCTCTAAAGAAGCACTTCGGGGAGAACGGTATTGCTAAAGAAATGAGATCGTTAAAAAGCGACTCTCTCGCCGGAGGCAATGAAAAGGAAAAAGAGACGCTGGTTATAAACGCCCATGGCAATACCGACGCTTTTAGCGGAAAAGACGCCGAAACGTTGTTCAATGAATTGCTAAGTAAGGGGTTGACTAATAAGAGGTTCGAATCGATTTACCTGATGGCCTGTAATGTTGGAGAGCAGGCTCAAGATAACTCAATACTCCATAATTTTGCCAAAGCCTTTGACGGTAAAGTTCGGTTTCACGCTAATACCAAAGGGATTAAGGTATATGCGCCGAGAGGAATACTGAGGTATGACATATATACAGAGAAGGCGGAGAACCCTCTTCTCACTCTTTGGAGAGTAAGGCGGGTCTATATAGTGGGCGATAAAGGAGAAGAGTATTCCCTGAAGGAAGGGCTTTTGCTGGTGAGTATGTAAGTAGCTCCGGGCGCCGCAATGATAGAAAGAATCGGACAAGAAATCAGAGATTGGATCGGCTCTGCCATAACTGGCGCTGAGGTCGTGCTCGGGTTGCCGAGTGATGACGCGCAAAGCGCTCAGGTCGGGCTTTACCTGATGGACTTGTATCAAAGTAACTGCGCCCGCGTGGGCAAGCTGCCGCCGCTCAAGATCAACCTTCGATATCTGGTGACGGCCCGGTCGCCGCGAGCGGAGGAGGCGCACAGGCTGCTCGGAGAGTTGATCTTCGCGGCGCTGCAGAAGCCTGAGAAGGAGCCGCCTGAATTTGAAGTAGTCGTGGAGCCGCTGTCGGTTGAAGCCTGGGCGGTGTTGGGGGCGGCGCCTCAGCCGTCGTTCTTCCTGCGTGCGCCGCTGCGCCTCGAACGTCCCGAACCGGCGGTTCCAATGGTGAAGGAGCCTGTGGTGTTGCAGCCGTCTCCGATGCGGATGTTGTCGGGGACGGTGCTTGAGTCGGGCGGAATGCCGATTATGGGTGCGCGCGTCGAGCTTCTCACGCTGGGAATCGCGACGCGCACCGACGAATGGGGACGTTTCAGATTTGCAGGCGTCCCGTCGAATGGCCAACTCAAGCTGTTGGCGCAGGCGAAGGGACAAACTAAGGAAGTAAATTATTCCGTTGGAGACGAACCGCTTGAAATCCGTCTCCATTTACTTGAGGAGAAATAATGAAGATGCGGGGCAGGCTAATGGTCTTTGAGAATTATATCTGACGACAAGGTAGGGGAGCGTATTCCCCGCCCGGGTTCTTGGTGGGGACGGATATTCCGCGCCCAGATCCGGGATTAATACAATTGGGCGAGGAATATGCTGGCGGGGAATACACGCCCCTACCTTGTTACAGTTACTTTTCAAACACTAAAAGTCTATCCCGTGTTTTCGGAGGACTGATATGCCGAATTATTTGGCGCCTGGCGTTTACATAGAAGAAGCGCCGTCCGGCGCGCGGCCCATCGAAGCGGTTGGCACAAGCACCGCGGCGTTCGTGGGAGTTGCGCCGAAGGCGGACGCCCGCTTGAACGAAGCGGTGCGGATCAACAACTGGACTCAGTTTCTGCGCGAATTCTGCGCGCCCGATAGCGCGAGCACGCACCTCGCCCAGGCCGTTTACGGGTACTTTCTTAACGGCGGGAGAGTCTGCTACGTCGTCAACGTCGGCAAGGACGGGGCGCTGGTCGGAGACGCCCGCGAACGTCGTGGGCTGGACGTATTGAAAGCGGTGGATGATATTGCGATCGTCGCCGCTCCCGGTTACGCGGACCCGCAATCATATGAATCGCTGCTCGCGCACTGCGAGGGCATGAAAGACCGCGTCGCCATTCTCGACACAGCCGAACAAGTCGCGAACATCGATCTGCTGACACAGGTCGCATCCGCGAAGGCCCCGCGAAAGTCGAAACCCGCCGAAGGCGAAAGCGCGCCGAGCGCGCCGGACGTAGCCGGGTTGCGCCCGCGCCAATCGGATGGCGGTTACGGTTCATTGTATTACCCCTGGATCACCACCTCCGACGTTTTTAAACCGAAAGAGCTGGTTAACGTTCCCCCGTCAGGACATCTCGCCGGAATCTACGCTCGGACCGACGGGACGCGCGGCGTTCACAAAGCCCCGGCCAACGAAGGCATTCGCGGCGCTGTCAATGTCGCTTATGCCGTGACTCAAGAAGAACAGGAGCGCCTCAATCCGAATGGGATCAACTGCATTCGCTTCTTCCCTAACGAGGGCATTCGCGTTTGGGGAGCGCGGACGCTGGCCGCGAGCGCGAGCGAATGGCGCTACATCAACGTCCGTCGCCTATTCAATATGGTCGAGACGTCAATCGCCCGTAACACGCGTTGGGTGGTCTTCGAGCCTAACGACGTCTCGCTGTGGAAGAACATCCGCCGCGACGTCTCGGCCTTTCTGACGTTGCTCTGGCGCCAAGGCGCGCTGATGGGGCAGACGCCCGAGGAGGCGTTTTTCGTCAAAGCCGACGAAGAGACCAATCCGCCCGAAGAGGTTGACGCCGGGCGCGTGAACATCGTAATCGGAATCGCGCCGGTCAAGCCGGCGGAGTTCGTCATCTTCCGCATCGGCCAGGGAATGGCCGGCGCTGAGGTCACAAGCTAAGGAGGAAGCAATGCCTGAAGCGGCGCAACAAGGACAAGGACAAGGCGCGGCGCCAGCGCAAACCGGCGCATGGACGGACCCTTATCGGGCCTACAACTTCAAGCTCGAAATTCAGGGCGTCACCGAGGGGCATTTCACGGAATGCAGTGGTCTCGGCGTAAAGGTGGACGTCATCTCATACCGCGAGGGCGGCGCCAGCCAGGTCATTCACCGCCTCCCCGGCCAGGTGTCGTACGCCAACATCACCCTGCGCTACGGGTTGACCAACTCGCGCCAGTTGTGGGAATGGTTTCTCACTTCGATGCGGGGCAAGGTCGAACGACGGAACATCTCGATCGTTCTCGTTGACAGCGACGGTGTGACCGAGGCTATGCGTTGGAACCTGATCAACGCCTGGGTCTCAGAATGGCAGGGCGCTGTTCTAAACGCGTCGGCCCATGAGGTCGCGATTGAATCAATGACGATCGTCTTTGAGACTTTGGAGCGCGGTTGATCTCGTGAAGAAGAGAAGCCTCAAAGAGATATTCTTAAGCTTATTCGCGGGCGCGCGCAGCCACGCAGACGATAAGCCGATGGGCGATTCATTTGAATCGCCCTCGGCTCGCGCGCAAGCCATAAGCGAAACCGGCAGCCGTCTTATGCAAAAGACGCCCGGCCCGCCTGCGGACTGGCTCGCAAAGCGTTCCGCCGGGCCGCCGGCTCATTGGGTCGAGCTCATGCGGCGGGCCACTCCGGAAATGCCGCGGAATGGAAAAAGAGACGAGGCAGACGCGACATCGCAGCTACAGGATCTGAGGCAGATTCAGCGAAAGCCGGCGCCGCCGCTGCGATTGGAACGTCCGGCGCCCGCGTCGCGCTCGTCGCTCGATTCGACTCGGAAACCAATCAGGCGGACAGAGTCCCGACCCGATGATCAACGGCGATCCGGCCGCCGGAAGCAGGAACCGTCGCTCCTTTCTTTTCCAGTCAACAAGCAAAAGCAAGACGCCGACGACCTGGGGAAGAATTCAAATCAGTCGCCGGCGCCACGCGATACGACAGTTCGATCCGGAGATCACACTGTGGCGACTCAACTTCAAACTGTCGAGGCGCCTGCCCAGGCAAAGCCGAACCTCCAGGAGAACATTTGCGCCATTGCGCCTTTGCGAAAACCCGAGCTGGATGAGGCGAGTTGTTCGCAAGAGCGCAAAGACGTTACGGCCTCGAAGACTCTTTTCAAAATCGAGCAGGCGACCGGCTCGCCAGACATAGACGAAGGGCGGCCACAGGTTCGGAAAGTCGTGGCGGACGATGGGGCGGAGGCATTTTCCCGTCCCACCTTTTCCTATCGGCAAAACTACGAACAGGAAAATGTCGGACAGAAAAATAGCGGGCAGAAAAATGTAAACAGCTGGCCAGAGCATTTACGGAATTTTTCGACAGGCGCGGAACACCGGGAATTTCAAACGCCGTCTGCGATAGGGGCAGTTGAAGTAACACGCCGGCAGGTTGTTAGTTACTTCGACGTCTCCCGGGCAGAAGCTCAAAGAGCGCAGGTTAGCGCCGATCGCGTCGCTCTTGATCTGGGCGACGGAAAGGCGGAATGGGCGGAAGAATCGGTAACGAATCCAGTCGAGCCGGTAACCGGGCAGGTTCGACTAACTGAGCGTCAGGATAAAAGTTTTGCGGCGCACAGATGTGACGCGAGCAGTTTACTCGCGTCTTGTGACAGCGAAACGGGCGCGAGTAAACAAATCTCGCCAAACTTCATCACTTCTACCCCGGCGCCCACTTCATACGACGTTTCGGAGGGACGATGGCCCGCGCTGTTTGAACCATCAGCGGACGATCATCTTGACGACGCGATGGCCGCCTGGCGCGAATTGAGCCGTAACCGGCGTTTGGCGCGTGAACAAACAGGTAGCTTATGGAGCGAGTAGCTTTTCTTATCGAGCACACGGGTGAAAGGATCGGATGTCTGCTCAACCCGGAGAGCATCGTCAGACGGCGGGCGGCCGGGTTGCGGCGTCGGCGCTCGGCTGGCGGGTTGCTCACGGGCCGCGGGCTTTCAGACGACCAATTGATCTATACGGGCGGCGGGACGACCGAATTGAATCTGGACCTACTCTTCGACGTTTCGGTATCAGGCTCGACGATCGCGACCGAAGACGTGCGCGATCTGACGGCTCCGTTGTGGGCCCTGGCCGAAAACGTTCCCGTCGAAGACGGATACGGCAGGCCGCCGCTGGCCCGCTTCATCTGGGGCAAGAGCTGGAACATTCCCGGAGTCATCGCCGAGGTCGCCGAACGGCTCGAGTGGTTTACGCCTGAGGGTATCCCCCGCCGGTCTTGGCTTCGGATGCGCATGCTGAGAGTCGCTGAATCGCAGTCGCGTCCGCAAGCGTCTCGACACTCGAATCCACCAGTTGCCCCGGCCTCGGCCGTAGGATCGCCCGCTGGGACAAGTCCCGCCGCCTCGGTGAGGGGAGCCGCGGCGGCGGGCGGAGGGCGAGTCTATGAAGTCGTCGGCGAATCGAGCGAAGGCGGATCAAGCGAACCACTTTACAACATAGCGGCGCGACAGGGCCGCTCTCCTTCCTGGTGGAGGGTGATCGCGGAACAAAACGGCATCGACGACCCTTTGCGAATCGCGCCTGGGACTCAGTTGCGTGTTCCATGAGCGAAGCGGCGAAGGTCGTGACCTGGTGGACGACTTCGCACAGATGCGTGGGGGTTCGGGGAATCTCTGGAGAAACGAATGAAGCAGATAACGAACCTCTCTCGGATTAAAGTCGAAATCGAGGGCAGGCCCATCGCCCAAATCGAGTCGCAGGCGCTCGGCGAGATTCACGTGCGACAAGGTCTGTCGGCGCCGGCCCAGTGTGAACTGGTCTTCTTCGACCTTTCGGAGAGTTTCGACAATACGCGCACGATGACGCCGGGAGCGCAATTACGCGTCGCCGTGAGCGAACAGGTAATGTTCTCCGGCCAGATAACGGCAATCGACTATGTTTACGGTCCGGAATCCGGGCGAGAACTGCGGGTGCGCGCTTACGACCCGTTGATCCGTTTGCGCAAGCGACAGCCCGCGCGCGCTCATGTGTGGTCAACGCTCGCCGATTTGGCGCGCGAGATGGTCGGTGATTTGGGGCTGCGGGTCGAAGCCGCCGCGGACAGCCCGAAGTGGAAGCGCGTGATTCAGCACAGGCAATCGGACCTGGACCTGCTCGTCGAAATCGCCGAACGGTGCGGATTGAGCTTTGCCGTGCGAGGATCGAGTTTGCATATCTTTTCGCCGGAAGGCGTCGGGCAGCCGGTTCCGCTCTCGCTGGGAGATTCGTTGTTCGAAGCGCGGATCGAAACTAACAGCCACCACGCTTGCCGCGCGGTTTCGGCCAAAGGATGGGACCCCTGGCGCGCCGAGGCTCACTCAGGACAGGCGCGTCGCGCGCGAACCGGGCGCGAGTTAAAGTCGGGGGCCACGCCGATCCGCCCGGGCGACGCTGGTGATCGTACTCTGGCCGGTCTGGTCGTGCAGGATGACAGTCAGGCCGAAGTCCTCGCGCAGGCCGAACTAGACCTTTGCGCCGCGCGGGAAGTCACGCTTTGGGGAGTAGCCGAAGGCGACCCCAGGCTTCGCCCCGGCGCGCGGGTCAGGATTGACGGCGTCGCGGACTCGCTTGCCGGTCAGTACGTGTTGACCAGCGTCAATCACACGATCGACGCTCAACGAGGTTTTATTTCAGAAATCTCGACGGCGCCGCCGGCGCCTCGCAGGCGCCCGGAAGGGACTTCGCAGGGCGCGCTGGCCACGCTCGGCGTCGTCACTAAAATTGACGACCCGGATAAGCTCGGACGAGTCCAGGTCGCATTGCCGGCCTTCGGCGATGTCGAGACCGATTGGATGGAACCGCTGAGCGCCGGCGGCGGGGCAGGGAAGGGATTGCTCATGATCCCGGATGTCGGCGATCGGGTGTTGGTCCTATGCGCCGACGGCGACCCGGCGCACGGAGTCGTGCTCGGCGGACTCTTCGGGCCGAAAGGGTTGCCCGACGACGTGCTGGGCGGCGGCGGCGTGAAACGATTCATTATGCGCTCTCCCGGAGGCCAGGTTATCCGGCTCGACGACTCGAATCAAAGTATCCGCCTGGAAAACAGCGAAGGAAGCTTTGTGGAACTCCTGCCGGGCAAGGTTCGCCTCCACGCCGCGACAGACCTGGAGATCGAAGCGCCGGGCAGATCAATTGTTATCCGAAGCGCCAAAATCGACTTTCAAACCGGCTGATCTTTTGCCGCAACATTGAGCCAAAAACTCAGCGTTTTCCGTTTTAGTAAGTGGGGGTGACAGTACGACGCGTCTGAGCAAGCAGTCGCGCGCCGCGTCAATCGCTTGCTCACGCATTCGGCGTAGCGCGGACTAAAGCCCGTGTTATTCCAGCCCGCCCTGGTTTAACTGAATTCAGCTTTGTCAAATTGTGCCATGCCCATCTCGCTTTACTGAGAATGGAACACAATCATTACTCAAAAATACGAAAGGAAAATCAAAAATGACATTGGAAGAAGCAAAAACAGCGATCCAAGTCGCGAACGATCATTTCGCAACTTATGAAAGGTCTGCTCTGACTAGACAGAATATTGAAGGCAAAGAGGTGAATATCTTATTCGAAAGACATGGAAACAGGTATGACTATGGAATCCCGTCTATGTATGTACTGGACAAAAAATACCTCGATGATCTGAAGAATTGGTGGAAGGGACTTCATCCGAAAACGGGAGTGGTGCTTCCGCCAGAGGCAAAAGGAGGCGATGCATATCAAGTGAATCTGCAATGGATGAGCGAATCCGACGAGTTGTTTAACCTCCACTTGTCCGTAACCAGGTAATAGTGGAAGCCGGCCGCTTGTAGTCGGTCTTACAACGGCTTGCATTCGCGTGTTCAAGCTGAGTCGTCCTGGAATGCTGATGAATATTGATCGAAATCATCGTTAACTTGAACATGCAAATGCAAGCCGTTGTATAGCGGGCTTTTTTTGCCCCGCCCTTTGTGAGGCGAGGTTCAAAGGAGAAAAATATGAGTTGGTACATCGAAGCGTGGAAGAAATATGCGACATTTGGCGGGAGATCTGGACGGCAGGAGTATTGGTACTTCGTGCTGTTCAATATTCTCGCTTATATCTTGCTTTCAATCATCGCCGGCGTCATCGGCAAGATAGGCGCGAGCCTGTTGAGCCTTTACGTCGTCGCGGCTTTTCTGCCGGGGATGGCGGCGTCGATCAGGAGGCTACACGACACTAACCGCAGCGGGTGGTGGCTTTTGATTACGGCGGTTCCGTTTGTCGGCCCGATCGTGCTCCTGGTTTTCCTGGCGCAAGAGAGCTATGCGGTTGAGAATCAGTACGGGCCCATGCCGAGGGTTGCCACGGCATAGCAACTATTCAAATCGCTCCACAGAAGGCAATCCATCCGGGCTTCAACGCCGAGATCGAAACGCAAGGTTGCGGCGCCGCCATCCGCGGGGCCAAGATCGGCTTTCATACCGGCTGATCCATCGAGCCAAAAACTCAGCATTTTCCGTTTTATGGCGGTTTACAACAGCGTATATGGTGTGGGGCGATTTGTTTAATCGCCCTGTTTGTGGCTTCGCCTAGCGATGCGCTGAGGCGAAGGAGGGAGAGATGTATTTTCTGACTGAAGACGCGAAGATTGTTTGCGATCACAGACTGGGCGTCGTGACCAATGCCCCTACGCAGAACCTGGTGACGATCGACCGACGCCGCGTCCTGGTTGATCCGGACCCCGAAGGCAAACCGATCAAGGGCTGCCCGAATTACGGCCCGACCGTCAAACCCTGCACTACGACTTTGAAGGTCAAGAAAGGGTATTCAGATTTCATTCGCATTGATGGCCGGGCCATCTGTCTAGACCCAGTTACGGGACTAACTGACGGCACACCGCCCGGGATTATCAATTACATCGTGATCGAGCCAGGGCAGAGTCTGGTGTCAGAAGATTAACCTCAGCATTGAGCCAATAACTCAGCATTTTCCGTTTTAGTAAGTGAAGCCAACGGCGCTGGCCGCGTAAGTATGCGGCCGAGTGCGGAATCAATGCCCGCTTATATACCAAGGGGCCTTCAAAAGGTTCGATTCGCGGCAATCGGCGTCAACGCCTATAGGCTTTATGAGAACTGTTATTACTGTTCATGAAAAAGGAGAAATATGAGCTGGTACTTTCAAACGTGGAAGAAGTATGCGGTGTTCGGCGGGCGAGCGGGGCGGCAGGAGTATTGGTACTTCGTGCTGTTCAATATTCTCGCTTATATCTTGCTCTCAATCGTCGCCGGCGTCGTCGGCAAGATAGGCGCGGGCCTGTTGGGCCTTTACGCTCTCGCGGCGTTTCTGCCGGGATGGGCGGCGTCGGTCAGGAGGCTACACGACACTGACCGCAGCGGGTGGTGGCTTTTGATTGCGCCGATTCCTGGGATTGGCCCGATCTTGCTCCTGGTTTTCCTGACCCAGTGCAGCCAGCCGGTCGAGAATCAGCACGGGGCCGTTCCGAACGCCGCCCTGGCATAGCGGCGCAACAACTCGCTCTATCGGCGGCGGGCTCCACTGCGCCCGCCGGCGCCGCTGAGCCTCATCAGCGCTAAACGGGGAAATTTATGCTCAAACACATTTATCTTCACGGCCACGGGGCGGCCGACACTGTGAGCCTGGAATTGAAGCGGGTTCCTTCGGGAGCGAAGGTCGTTATTTATTCGCCGCCAGGATCTGCGATCTCGGACTCTCTCGCGAAGAAGATTTATAACTCCACGGATCAATACAAAGACGCGGGGAAGTGGGCGGAGGATTGGAACAGTTGTAAGAAGAATATTCAGATCGTTCCTCAAAACGAGGCGTGGGGGGGCGGCCCGAAGCTGCCGGCCCCATATCCTGAAGTTAAGGACATGGTGTTCGATCTCTTTCTCAGCGGCAGTTACACACTCTCTCATAGCGGGATTTACGGGGAGAGGAAGAATGGGGCGGATAATCGGATCTACGACATAGGAAAAAATAGTTACTCATTATCCTGGATTCTTAGTTACCTGGACGGACAAAAGCTGCTCGATAAAGATACCTTCGTCCATTGGCTGGCATGCCACAGCGATCACATCGACCATAACGCGTGCTGTTGCGCGTGGAAAGTCACCCTATCCTGAATCCTCTATGAACAATCATCGCTACAGAGCTTGGCGTTTTCTTCATCCCGATTTGGACATGCCGGAAGACTGGGCCGGGTTGAGTTTTTCTCCGACCGGCGGGATCGAGATGGTAGAGGAGCGCGAGTCGGTTAGACAGGCCGTGTTGTTACTGCTTTCGACGCGGACCGGCGAGCGAGTGATGCGGCCCGATTACGGCTGCGACCTGCACAAACTGGTCTTCTCGCCGAATGACGACACTACGGCCGGGCTGGCGATGCATTACGTGCGGCAGGCGATTGAACGATGGGAGCCCCGGATCGTGATCGAGCGGCTCGACGCCGGTCGCGACGAGGAGTACCCGGAGCGGCTGAACATTCTGTTGGAGTACCGTATGAACTCATCGAATTCGAGGGACAGTCTGATGTTTTCAGTGAATATGACAGGGGAGGTGGCGTAAATGCCGATCGAAGCGCCCAATCTCGACGACCGTGATTTTCAGCAGCTTCTCGCTGAAGCCGTCAGCGTGATCAGGAAATACAGCCCGCAGTGGACCGACCTTTCACCGGGCGATCCGGGGATGATCCTGCTGGAGGCTTTCGCCCACCTGACAGAGGTGATGATCTATCGCCTCAATCGTTTACCGCAGAAGGCTTACGTCGAGTTTTTGAGATTGATCGGAGTCAAGCTTTATCCGCCTTCGGCGGCGATGGCGTCTCTTCGCTTCAGCCTTAGCCGCCCGCAAGATGCTGCGGTGGACATTCCGCGCGGCGCCCGGGTCACGATCGGGCGCGCTTCGGGGGCGAGCGAGGCTCCGGTTTTCGTCACCACTCGCGCTGTCAGGATTGAGCCAGGTCAGGAATCGGCCGAGGCTCCCGCCTGCCACTGCGAGTTGATCGAAGGCGAATTGATCGGGATCGGCGACGGTACGCCTGGACAAACATTCACCGTCGCGCGCCCGCCGATCATCGCTCCAATCGGGGACGATTTGGACTTGATCGTCGGCGTGGAGGCTTTGCCGCAGGAACTCAATGAGCGCGTGCCCGCGCTTAAACACGGAGACAAGATTTTTCGCATCTGGAGCGAGGTCGATAACCTCTCTGAGATCGGCCAGAACCGTTTCGTCTATCTGACCGACCGCGTGACTGGCGTCATTACATTCATTCCAGCGTTGCGGATGCCGGAAGGCGACGGATTGAGCGCGCATCCTGAACGATTGGCCGAGGCCGCGACTGCCGGGCGCGAGATTCGCGCCTGGTACCGGCGCGGAGGAGGTCCCGAAGGGAATCTCGCGCCGAATACTCTGACCGTTTTGAAAGACCCGATCCCCGGCGTCGAGGTGACCAACGCGGTCGCCGCGACCGGAGGGCGTCCGGTCGAATCGTTGGAGAACGCGCTATTTCGCGGCCCCCAGGAACTGCATTCGCTCAAACGGGCGGTGACTGCGAGAGACTTCGAGCAAATTGCCGAGCGCGTTTCCGGCGTGGTCGCTCGCGCTAAGGCGTTCACCAAAGCCGCGCTCTGGAAACATGCCTCGCCGGGCACGATTGAGGCGCTTCTTGTCCCCTACTACCTCGAAGAAACGCGGCGCAGCAACGGCGCCGTCACCGCCGAAAAGCTCAAAGAACAGGAGACCGAAGAGGCGCGCGCGCGCATTCAGGCGGCGTTGGATGAACGCCGGCCTCTGGGCACGACATGTCTGGTCAACTGGGTTCGATACAAGGTCGTACGCGTGAAGTCGCGAGTAGTCACTCATCGCGGCGAAGATCCGGCGGCGGTCAAGGCCAGAGTGCTCGATCGGCTGCACCAGATGATCAACCCGCTGCCGACGCCTATGCGCCGCGGCGGATGGAGCTTCGGACAGCCGCTGCGCCAGTTCGACGTTTACGACACGGTCCGTCAGGAGCCTGGCGTCAGGTATGTGGACGACGTCGTCTTTCAGATCGACGAGGCGCCGGAAAAAGGCGTGATGGCGCTCGCCGCCGACGCTTTCCAACCCAAGACCTGGTACGCAGGCGCGGATTCGTCGCTCTTTCGTACTCTCAACGACGGCGACGGCTGGGAACCGAGCGGCAGGTTCGAGGGGGAGAGCCTAGACATCATCCGCGTCCATCCGGGCAAAGCCGGATTGTTGGCGGTTGTAACAGTTCTCACGGGCGACGCCGCCGGTTCGCGCCTGCGCGTCTCGCAGGATTGCGGCGAGACCTGGCGACAGGCTGCCGAAATGGAATTCAGGATTCACGACTTCGCCTGGGCGATGCGCGGCGCCGATCCGATTCTTTGGCTGGCGACGGACACGGGGCTTTATGAACTCGCCATGCGGCCCGACGCCAGCCCGGTGCAAGTTCTGGTCGATACCGCAAATCAAGGCCGCGGATTTTACGCCGTGGCCGCGACAACTACGGCGCGCGGCGCCAACCTGGTCGCCGTCGCCGCGCAATCGAACGGCGGGATATTCGCGTCGGACGACGGCGGCAAATCGGGGACCTTTAACAACATCGGTCTGAAGGGCGAGGACGTGCGGGTGCTCGAATCTCAGCGGGACGGCGTTCGGACGTTCTTGTGGGCCGCGGTGGCGGTCGGCGGCAATGACCCCGAGCGCGGGTGCTTTCGGATAGAGCCCGAAGGTTCGGCGGAGGGCTGGCGGAATTACGTGAAGGGATGGGCTGGTGGGAGTTGTCGCGCGCTCGCCTTTCAAGGGTCGAAAGTGATGGCCGCGACGCATCATGCAGGCGTGGCCTGGCTCGATTCGAGCAAGGAAGACCCGGCCTGGCAAACGCCGGGGATTCGCTCCGGACTGCCTTTTCGGGCGGCGAAACAGGATCGCATCTTTCACCCGATCGAGGCGCTGGCCGCGCGACCTGACAACCATTTCATACTCGCCGGCGGGATCGATGGCGTCTTTCGGAGTAATGACGGGGCGGCGAGTTACGAACGTTGTTCGAGCAAAGAATTCACGAAAAGCGTGACGATTCCAGACACATGGCTCTTCTGTTCGGGCGAGCACGATATCGAGGTGGTAAGCGAAGATGAAACGTAGCGAGATCGAAAAGCTTTTGCCGACTGTGATTCGGCGCACCATCCGCCGGGACAATCCATCGGTGGCGATCGTGGAGGTAATGTCGGCCCTGCACGAACCTTCGGAGTCGTTGATCGAGCGGCTGGACAGCATATTCAACCCGTTTAGGGCGCCGGATTCGTTTGTCCCGTTCCTGGCGCGCTGGTTGGATCTTGAGCGCATCTTCGACGACGCCGGCGCGCCGGCGGCCAACGGACGATCGCCGATCTCGACCGGGCTGGGCTGCCTGCGCGCCTTGACCTCATCTGCATCTTACCTCTCGCAATGGCGTGGCACGAAAAAGGGACTCGACCACTTCCTTGAAATCGCGCTTGGAACTCAAGGGGTCATTATCGAGGAGCAGGTAATCGGGGAGGACGGGGCGCCCATCCCATTTCATTTGCGAGTGATCGCGCCGGATTCGACGAAACCTCATCGATCGCTGATCGAGCGGATTATCGAATCGGAGAAACCGGCCTATGTGACATACGAACTCGTATTCGCATCGACTAAGGAGCCAGCCCATGAATAGGGTATTTGCCATCACCGCCGCGAGCGAACGTGTTTCCATCGGAGGGAATGGGAGCGGTGAAATCACATTTACGGTAACGAACAGTTCGGCGCGCCCGTTGCGCGGCCAGCTTCGCGTCAGGCCCATCGGCTCAACCAGGGGGGAGTGGCTGAGCGTCGCCGGCGAGACCGAACGCGTCTTCTCACCGAACGCGACGCAACAGGTCCTGGTCAAAATCGCCACTCCCCCAGGCGCCCCCGCGGGCAAGTATCAATTCAGGCTCGACGCCATTTCCGTCATCAATCCGGATGACGATTTCACCGAAGGCCCGACCATCGATCTCGAAGTCAAAGCGACGGAGGCCCCGAAGAAGGCATTCCCCTGGTGGATTGTGGCCGCGGCCGCCGCAGGTGTGATCCTTGTCGTCGCGCTTACCTGGTGGTTGTGGCCCAAGGGCGGAGCGAAAGTCGTTTTTGAGGATAATTTCGACGAAGCCCCGAAGAAGGCCTGGTCGCAACAGAAGACGGAGACGACGCCGAACGGCAAGGCGAAATTTCTGGGACAATTCTGGACCGATGCGGTCCAGATGAAATTGAATGATCTGCCGACTCACAAAAGCGTCACGGTCAATTTCGACCTTTTTGTAATCAATTCTTGGCAAGGTCTTGATCCCAAGGATGGTTGCGGTCCGGATGAGTGGGGCGTACTTCAAGGAGAATTGAATCCCAGCAGCCTGGAACTTGGTAAACGCGCCAGCCCTCCAATTAATGTACTTATCGGCTCCGCGCTGATTTATACCACTTTCTCCAATAGGGATGCCTACAGGCAGAACTATGCGTGCGGGAACGCCGAGTACGTGTCTTCCACTTGTTACTTCGGTGATGAGAAAGCGACCTTCGGCGCATCGGCAATAGACTTTCTTGGGTACAGCACGAACCCAACATTAACTATCAATGATTCCGTTTACAAAATCAGGATCGCTTTCGCGCATGACAAAAGCGATCTCATTCTGACCTTCTTCGGCAATTTGAAAGAAAACATTGTAACAAACAGAAATATCGGCAACGAAGGATGGGGTCTGGATAACGTGCGAGTCGAGGTACAGTAACGGTTTACGTTACCTCAGCCTCCCGGAACGGAAATAAAACAACACGAGGAGCTAAACAATGAATAGGGTTTTCGCCATCACCGCCATGAGCAACCATGTCCTAACCGGAGGAGACGGGCGCGGAGAAGTAACCTTCACAGTGACGAATAGCTCGGCGCGCAATCTGCGCGGCCAGCTTCGTGTCCGGCCGCTCGGCTCAACCAATGGGGAGTGGCTGAAAATCGCCGGCGAGAACGAACGATTATTCACGCCGTACGCCACACAACAGGTCGTGGTCAAAGTCGCCACTCCGCCAGGGGCGCCTGCCGGTAAATATCCATTCAGACTCGACGCCCTCTCCACTGTCAATCCGGATGACGATTTCACCGAAGGCCCGACCGTCGATCTGGAAGTCAAAGCGACGGAGGCCCCGAAGAAGGCATTCCCCTGGTGGATTGTAGCTGCGGGCGCGGGAGCCGTGATTCTGATCGTCACGCTTACCTGGTTGTTGTGGCCCAGCGGCGTTGAGGCGCCGGATATCGTCGGGCTTGATGTCGCGGAGGCCACGAAGAAGCTTGAAGATCTGAAGTTCAAAGTTGAAGTCACCCGGCAGGTCAACCCGTCGGTTGGCATCAACCGCGTCTTCTCGCAAGACCCGCCGGGAAAAACGACGGCCAAGGAAGGCGCGACGGTCATGCTGCTCGTCGCCGCGCAAAAGCCGGATGAAACAAAAGTCATCTACGAGGAGAACTTCAGCGACTTCGACAAGGACTTGAAGTTAGTCTGGTCGAACTCGAAGGTGGAGGTGACGCCAAACGGCACGACTAGATTCCTGGGGCAATTCGGCGCTGAATCGGTCAGATTGACCCTGGATAGGCTCCCAGCTCACAAAACCGTCACGGTCAAATTCGACCTTTATATTTTGAAGTCATGGGATGGTGAAGAGCCCGGCTACGGCGGCCCCGATGCCTTTGGACTCAAACTGGAAGATACCGCAGACTTAATCAAAACCACTTTCACCAACGTGCCACAATTTAAGCAGAAATTCGCTTGTAAAAGCGGCGAGGAAACAACGCCCGCTTGCATAGGGGCCGGCGCCCCGTCCGGGGGGCCTTTTGGCGCAGCATCGACCGGCACTCTAGGGTTTGGAGCGTGGGAAAGCATACACAAAATCAAACGTACTTTCGCGCACGACAGGAGTTTTCTCATGCTGACCTTCTTCGGCGCATTGAATCAGGGAGTCGAAGACGAATCCTGGGGACTGGATAACGTGCGGATCGAGGTACAGTAACGATCACGATGCCTCGTTCTCATGCAATAGCGTTGGAACGGCAGAAGGAGCAAAACCATGAATAGAATTTTCGCAATCACCGCCGCGAGCGAGCATGTTACCGTCGGAGGAGACGGGCGCGGTGAAATTACCTTCACAGTTACGAACAGCTCGGCGCGCCCGTTGCGCGGCCAGCTTCGCGTCAGGCCCCTCGGCCAGACCAAGGGCGAGTGGCTGAGCGTCGCCGGCGAGACCGAACGCGCATTCTCCCCGAACGCCACGCAACAGGTCGTGGTCAAAGTCGCCACTCCTCCGGGCGCGCCTGCCGGTAAATATCAATTCAGGCTCGACGCAGTCTCCGTCATCAATCCGGATGACGATTTCACCGAAGGCCCGACCGTCGATCTTGAAGTCAAACCGACGGAAGCCCCGAAGAAGGCATTCCCCTGGTGGATCATTGCGGCGGCGGCTGGGGCGGTAATTCTGGTCGTCGGGCTTACCTGGTGGTTGTGGCCCAGTAGTGGAACAAAAGTCGTTTATGAGGACAACACAGAGACGACGCCAAACGACAAGACGAAACTCCCAGAGACTGTCCAGGTCAACCGCGCAGCGCCAGCCGTCGCGAGCTGGGACAAAGGGCGGCTCGACATCTTCGGGGTCGGCCTTGACAAGGCGATGTATCACAAAGCCTGGGCGAATGCCTGGTACCCGTCCACAGGTTGGGAGCCACACGGCGGTGGCTTCACGGGCCAGCTCGCCGTCGAGAGCTGGGGCATAAACCGGCTCGACATCTTCGGCGTCGGCCTTGACAAGGCGATGTATCACAAATCCTTTGAAAATATTTGGCAACAAGTGGCATGGGAGCATCTCGGCGGTCAATTCAGTAGCCAGCCTGTGGTTGCATCCTGGGGGGGAAGGCGACTTGACATTTTTGGCCTCGGATCCGACCAGGTGATCTGGCACAAGGCCTGGGACAATGTCTGGCTTCCTTCACAGAGCGCATGGGAGTCGCTTGGCGGCCAGTTTATCAGCGCGCCGGCCGTCGCTTCTTGGGGGCCGGGACGGCTCGACATCTTCAGCGTCGGTCTAAACAAGGCGATGTATCACAAAGCCTGGGCTA